>NZ_JAJNHJ010000009.1:0-95185 GCF_022386965.1 Mammaliicoccus sp. B-M6 | reverse complement strand
CTTTAGAAACAATTTTATTATTCTCTCTTACCTTAATGTGCATAGCATCAACAAATACATACTTATACTGATGACTAACAATAGGTCTACCCGCCCATTCTTTGATTTCAGGATCCAGGTTTTTTATTACGCTTGAAACAGTGGATTTAGACACAGATTTTCCCGTTAGGGATTCCACAATTTTATTAACATTTCTAGTTGAAACACCATTAATATATGCTTCTGTCATCGCTAAAATAAGGGATTGGTCAGAACGTGAATATTGATTGAATACTTCAGTTGTAAATTCACCGTCACGTGTTCTTGGAACTTTTAATGTCAGATTGCCAATAGGCATCAGGAAGTCACGCTCATAATAACCATTACGTTGTGCGTTTCTTCCTGAATTCTTTTGTTTATATCCAGCATTAACATACTTATCTCTTTCCATTTCCATGTATGCATTTATGACAGTCATAGCTATTGTTTTCATAGATGCATTCATATCACTTCCAAAAATAGCACTTGCCAATTCTTCATAATCTAAGTTAACATTTAATTGAGTCATATATAGTCACCTCTACAATTTTTTCTTAGTCGATTACATTGTACTAAAGTGAGCTATATATGGCTCTTTTTTTATTACACAATTATATGGACATATTCCCAGAAACCTCCTCCTCTTCCTCCATCTTCTTCTATTTCAACTTTATTTCCTATTTTATATTCCATAACAGTATGAAGCGCCTCTTCAAAAGTGTATAATTACATTACAAGTGTGTATAAGCTATTTGAATCCCCCAAAATAAATGTTTATGACACGCATGTCAAAATGGATGTGACAAAGTTGCATTTACTAATCATTGTATATGTACATACATCTTCGTATGATTAAGTTACAAAATACTTTTTATATAAGGGAAGGTGTGTTCAATATGGCAGAACAAGCTGAAAAGAAAAAAGGCATTGGTCCTAAGGTTCAAGCTTTTGGTTCATTTTTAAGTAGTATGATTATGCCAAACATTGGTGCTTTTATTGCTTGGGGGCTAATTACAGCACTGTTTATCAAAGATGGTTGGCTACCTAACGAAGAACTTTCTTCAATGGTTGATCCAATGATTAAATATTTAATTCCATTACTTATTGCATTTAGTGGTGGTCGTTTAGTTCACGGTTTACGTGGTGGTGTCGTTGGTGCGACAGCTACTATGGGTGTTATCGCGGCATTCCCAGATACGCCGATGTTAATCGGTGCAATGATTATGGGTCCATTACTTGGTTGGTTAATGAAAAAAGTTGACCAATTCTTAGTTCCTAGAACACCTCAAGGCTTTGAAATGTTATTCAATAACTTCTCAGCTGGTATTCTAGCTTTCATCATGGCGATTGTTGGTTTCAAAGGATTAGCGCCATTAGTTGAAGGACTTATGAAAGTCTTAGGTATGGGTGTTGACTTCTTAGTTTCTCATCACTTATTACCATTAGTAAGTATTATTATTGAACCAGCTAAAACAGTATTCTTGAACAATGCAATTAACCACGGTGTCTTAACACCTCTTGCATCTGAACAAGTAGCTCATGCTGGTAAATCTATTCTTTATACTTTAGAATCAAATCCTGGACCAGGTTTTGGTATTCTATTAGCTTATATGGTATTCGGTAAAGGTACTGCAAAAGCAACTTCATATGGTGCTGGTATCATCCACTTCTTAGGTGGTATTCATGAAATTTACTTCCCATATGTTTTAATGCGTCCTTTATTATTAGTTGCCGTTATTTTAGGTGGTATGACTGGTGTTGCAACATTTAGTATGTTCGACTTCGGTACTACTGGACCAGCATCTCCAGGTTCAATCTTAGCTTATATAGCTATTACACCTAAAGGTAGTTACTTAATTATGTTACTTGGTATCTTCCTAGCAACATTAGTTTCATTTGTAGTTGCATCTATCATCTTAAAATTCACTAAAGACCCTGAAGGCGACATTGAATCAGCTACTGCTGATATGGAAGCTCGTAAAGGTAAAAAATCTTCTGTTAGCGGTGCTTTAACTGGTTCTAAAGAACAAGAAAAAGGTGAAGCTTCTGAAGAAGAAAAAGATGAATCTGAAGAACTATTAGATCAATATGACACAGAAAATATTGATGCACATGATTTCTCTAATGTTAAAAAAGTTATCTTTGCTTGTGATGCTGGTATGGGCTCAAGTGCTATGGGTGCTGGTATGTTAAGAAATAAATTCAAAAAAGCTGAGTTAACTGATATTGAAGTTACAAATACAGCTATTAACCAATTACCAGACGATGCTGATGTTGTCATTACGCAAAAAACATTAACAGATAGAGCAATTAAGAAAAATCCTAAAGCCATTCATATTTCAGTAGATAATTTCTTAAATTCACCAAGATATGAAGAATTAATTAACGAACTGAAAAAATAATTTTACACAAAGGAGTGAAGAACGATGATGATCAGTAACCGGGAAAAGAGTATTCTCAAATTACTATCTGAGCGTCTTCACTCTTTTTTAACAATTCATGATATTGCACAAGCACTTGGTATTTCCTCTCGAACTGTTCATAGAGAGATGAAAAGCGTTGAAGATACACTGAATAAATATCACTTATCTCTGACAAGAGTTCCTAAATTAGGATTACGTATTGAAGGAGAACCAGAAGACATTGACAATTTTGTACAATCATTGACTGAACAAAATACAATTGATTTATCTGATGAAGAACGAAAAGTTATTATTCTATACAACCTTATTCAATCTAAAGATCCAGTGAAATTATATAGTCTTGCGAATGAAATTGGTTCATCTACACATACACTTAACAAAATCATTGAGCAATTGGAACCTGAATTACACACATTTGAACTTTCATTAGAACGAAGACGTGGCGAAGGTTTGATTCTTAATGGTGAAGAAGTCAACAAAAGGCAGTTACTTGCTAGAATCATGTTAGAAAAATTAGATGGTGACAGCGTGTACTCTGTAGTAGAAGATCATTTCGTATATCATACGTTAAACGAAACACATCTTCGAGGTATTGTTGATATAGATAGATTGTTTAATGTTGAACGCTTGTTAATGGATGAACTCGGTACATTACCTTATACATTAACTGAGGCAAGTTACCTCACATTAACGATTCATATCGTTTTAGCAATTGAACGTATTAAGCAAGATGGACATGTAGAAATTGAGGATGATATTTTAAATGAATTGATTTCGACGGATGAATTTAAAGTATCAGAGAGACTTACCAATGTATTAAGCGATATATATGATGTGACATTTAATCATTCTGAAATTGCTTTTATTACAATGCATTTAAGAGGCGCAAGACGTCGCCACGAAACAACTTATGAAAACAATGATATTCATAAGCAGCGCGTTACCGAACTTATAGAATTTGTAAAAGATCAAGGATTTTCATTTAAAGATGAAGATGCCCTATTCAAAGGATTAAATTTACATTTAGAACCTGCGATTAATAGACTTGAGGCAAACATTGAAACCTACAATCCGCTTACCGAAATGATAGAAACCTATGATCAAGAGTTATTTGAAGCTGTTTCATCAGGTTTAAAGATTGTATTCATGAATTATCATTTTCCAAAAAGCGAAGTTGCTTATATCGCACTTCACTTTGGTGGCATGTTACAAGCAAAACAAAGACGTTCATTACATGTTCTCGTTGTATGTAGCAGTGGAATTGGTACAAGCCGTATTCTATCCAATCGTTTAAAACAGCATTTTTCTGAAATCACGCAAACTACCGAAGTTTCTGTCAGTAGTTTGAAGTCGATTGATTTTTCAAAGTATGATGGCATGATTTCAACTGTAGCTGTAGACACAAAGTACCCACATATTACAGTGAATCCTTTATTACCAAAGCAAGACGCTGAAAATGTGAAATACTTTTTGAAATTACAGCAATCTGTTGTCCATGATCCTCAAAATACGCAAAATCAAGAACAACCACTATCATATGAAGATTATGATCGCACTGTAACTTTTATAGAAGAAAGTTTGGCACTGATTCAAAATATGATCGTTGAAAAGAAAAAAGTAACACAGTTAGAACGATATCTCATTCAAACATTGTCCAAGCATCGTGTGATTGACAATACACATACGTTCAGTGAAAAGCTTAACAGCCGAATGAATTTACAAGGCTTTGCATTAACTGGTTATCCAGTTGCTATTCCCCATCTTTCTGATGAATCAATCAAAAAGCCACAATTGATTATTACGGAATTAACAAAGCCACTAATGCTAAAAACGATTGAAAATGAACAACAAGAAGTAAATTGGCTTGTATGTATGTTTATTCCGAGAAATTCGGAACAAGGACAACTTATGAGCGAAGTGTCATCCTTAATTACAGAACATTTGGATGATATTGATCAGTTGTTAAATGATAGGGTAAAGATAGAGAACACACTCAAATCATTTTTCTTAAATAAATTAAAACAAAAACTAACGAAAACGGAGTGAATTAACATGACAAAATTATTTAATCCAGAAAACATTTTTATGAATCTCTCAGTAAATTCTCAAGAGGAAGCTATCGAAAAAGCTGGCCAAGCATTAGTTGAAGAAGGTGCTGTAACTGACAAATATATTACTGCAATGAAAGAACGCGAACAAATCGTTACAACGTATATGGGTAACTTCTTAGCTATCCCACACGGTACAGATGAAGCTAAAACTGAAGTATTAAAATCAGGTCTTGTATTACTTCACATTCCAGATGGCGTAGATTGGGACGGCAATGAAGCAAAAGTAGTCGTTGGTATCGCTGGTAAAGATGGCGAGCATTTAGATATTCTTTCTCAAATCGCTATTGTATTTAGTGAAGAAGAAAATGTTGAACGTGTTATCAATGCACAATCTAAAGATGAAATTCTTGCAATCTTTGAGGAGGTTGAACTTTAATGAAAGCCATTCACTTTGGTGCTGGTAACATCGGACGTGGCTTCATAGGTAAAGTATTAAATGATAATGGCTATGAAGTAACATTCGTCGATGTTAACGAAACAATTATTAATCAAATTAATGAAGAAAAAGCTTATCAAGTTGTTATCGCAAATGAAGAAAATACTAAAGAACCTGTTTCAGGTGTTAAAGGTATCAATAGCATTACTGAAACAGACAAATTAAAAGAAGCGATTTTAGAAGCAGATGTCATTACGACAGCTGTTGGTGTAAATATCTTACCTATTATCGCTAAATCATTTGCATCATTCTTAAAAGAGCGTGAAGCTGGTAAACCGTTAAATATCGTTGCTTGTGAAAATGCTATTATGGCAACAGATCAACTTAAAAAAGCCATTTTAGATATTACAGGTCCTTTATCTGATGACATTAGTTTCCCTAACTCAGCAGTTGACCGTATCGTACCTCAAGGTCAAAAAGAAGGATCATTAGACGTATTAGTTGAACCTTTCTTTGAATGGGTTGTAGAAGCTTCAAAATGGCAAGGTACACAATTACAAGATGTACACTATGTTGATGATTTAACACCTTATATCGAAAGAAAATTATTAACAGTTAATACAGGTCATGCTTATTTAGCATACTTTGGTCAATACAAAGGTTACAACACAATTCTTGAAGCGATTCAAGATGAAGAAATTAATGTAGGTTTACGTGAAGTATTAAAAGAAACAAGTGAATATCTTGTTTCTAACTTCGATGAATTTACGAAAGAAGACCAATCTTACTATGTTGAAAAAATAATTGGTCGTTTCCAAAACCCATATTTATCTGATGATGTAACAAGAGTTGGTCGTGGCGTATTACGTAAAATTGGACCAAACGATCGTATCGTTAAACCGCTAGTAGCATTATCTAAAACGAATAAAAAACATTCTGAACTCGTTAAAGCACTTTGCTATTTATTAGAATATCAAGATGAAAACGATAAAGAAACAGTTGAGAAAAACGACTATATCAAGGAACATAGCGTTGCTGAATTCTTAAGTAAATATGCAGAATTAGAATCAGATATTATCGAAGAAGTAATTATTCAATATACTTCAATCAATAAATAATTATAAAGAAGTCGTATGTTAAATACGACTTCTTTATATGGTTGATTTTATAATATTCCCATTTAATATCGGCATATTTTGTAATTTTCAATTTATTTTATTGATAGAATTAATAATAACCATGCACTTTAATTTTTTGAGATTATATTATACCTACCTTTCGTTTGTGACAGTTATATTATTTATATTATTATTTAATTAAATCCTACTCTTATTAGTTTACATACAGTTATTTTTAGGCTAAAATAAGTAAATAATTGATAACTGTATTTATGAATTAAAAATTTAAAACGCTTCCATATTGATAATGCGAGGCTTTACCACCAAACTGTATTATTTCAATTACAGAAGCAAAATACTCACTTCTAGGGGGATTCAAAATGGCAATTTCTAAAATAGAAAATTGTTCCGATTTATTAGCACTTGTAACATATGTGGACAAATTAAAATCAATCATTAAAAAGGATTTTTCACTTAGCTTTGAAGAATTCGCAGTATTAACTTACATTAATGAAACAGACGATGAAGAATATCATCTTAAAAAAATCATTAGCAAGTTAAATTACAAACAACCACAAATTGTAAAAGCAGTTAAAAACTTATCACAACAAGACTACTTTACAAAAAGAAGAAATGAATATGACGAGCGTACAGTTTTAATTCTAGTTAATAAAAAACAACGTAAATCAATTTCAGAAGTGCTTGAAAAAATCGATAACGAAATCGCTAAGACTGAAATTAACGAATAATATGAATAAAGCGGAGACATTTTATGATGTCTCCGCTTTTTTGTGTGGTGTGGGGGTGATTGGTAAACTAGGTATATACTTGGCAAAGATGTGAGTTTATTCCGACTTTAACTCATATCTTTCACACCCCCCACCTTCCTCACCTTACCAATAAAAAAGCTAAGACATCATCAAATGCCCTAGCTCGCTTTATTATATGACTTGTTTATCTCTTACTGGTTGGTTTAAAAAAGATGATACGACTTGTTTGAATTTTTCACTTTCTTCAATAAATGGTGCGTGCCCTGAATGTTCAAATATTTCTGTTTGAGCGTTCTTTATATTTTCCGAATCATTATCAATATCAAAAGGATCATGTTTACCTTTCACGATAAGTGTTGGTATGTCTATATGATCTATTTTGATATTTATACCATTTATAGATCTAACAGAAATTGCATCTTCTTCTGGTGTCATTCGATAATATTTTTTCACTTCTTGATACCATTTAAAAGTCAATTTAACATCATGAAATATTTCATTGAACAATATTAACATTGCTTCTTCTTTACTAAATCCTGCAACTTTATCTCTATGTTTGGCTATTAATTTAATAAGTGGTTGTTTACCTTGATTGGAAATTGAAGATACGAGTACTAACTTTTCTACTTTATCTGAATGTTGGTTTGTAAATTCTTGAGCAATGACGCCACCCATATCATGTCCTAATATATAAGCTGATTCTATGTCTTCAGCATCCATTAAATCTACAATGTCATCTATATGATTTTGGATAGAAATTTCTTGTTGTTTATCTGATTTACCATGTCCCCTAGAATCCATTGTATATATTGTAAATTGATCTTTCAGAAGCTGTACTGTTGAATTAAATGTCGCTAAATTCATATTTAATGCATGTAACATAATTAATGGTTTCCCTTTACCGTGTTTTTCATACACTATATGAGTCCCATCCCTTGTTAATAATTCTCCCATAGTGAGTACCTCCCTACTTTACAGTAATAATATACCCATTTAACAATTTTTCACACTTATAATATTAAGTTAATGCCATAAAAATAAATGCAAAAAATGATTGTAGTCAATACATCATCTTCTGCATTTATGTTATACATATTTTCTTGTTGAATACATCATTACAAAATAAAGGATAATCACGAGGATAATAGACCAACTCGCAAATGTAACGATCATAATTACTGTTTCATTCATCGTTATGGATGCAATTGTTTTTTGAATAACTGCTAATCCCATTGCACCAACTTCGAGCTTTTTCATAAATATTGCGAGTATGACGAGAAGAATCCCAATGCCAAATATGGCTTGAAATACTTGTAATGGTAATACATACATTCCTAACGTAACATTAAATATTTTAAGCATACATAGAACAATGCCTATACTAAATAAGAAAATATTGGTCATCATCAATTTCTGATTAGGATAGAGATAACTATGTTTTTTTATAATTAAATATATAACGAGTGAAATAGATAATATAATTACAAAATAAAATATATACAATCCCGTTACGGCATTAAACGGAATGAGCTTTTTATCAAATAAATATGCTAATAATAAGAAGTGTAGTGTATAAAAAATGATTGGATTATAATTTACAACCACAATATTTCTCTCTATGATTTGAAGTATTTCAGCGTGAGATTTGTGTCGATATTCTGCATAGTCTATATCTTTCTCATCTGACTTTTTCATATCCTTCTTTAATGAATGTTGTACTTTATCAATTTGTTTAGGTAATACACCGACATGCTGTAAATAGTCATTTACATTTTCCAGCAATACATTATTGTTCGGACGCAAATAAATACACCACCTTCATTATAATATTGTATAAATTAATCCCCTATTATGCAATATGTATATAACATAACAGGGGATTAAATTCGCTATTGATTTAGTATTTACCTATATCAACACGATATACTTTAAATTGTTTACTATCAGGTGTTGCTTTTGAAAGCTGGAAGTGTGCTTGTCCATTATTCACATAAGCATAACCGCCCGTATACTTATTATTTTGTACACGTTTAGTCGTATTGTCTCCTAGAATTGAGACAAGTGGATCTAATTTCACATTTGTTAATTTGTCATAAATCATTGTAACGCGTTTAACCGTTTCTTTATTACCTTTAACTTTGGCAGTAATAATCATATGTCCATTTTTAGTATCAAATTCGTAATAATTTTCTCTATCATTACTATCATCAGAATATGAGAACATTAAATTAGGATACTTTGATTTAATTTTAGAAATCTTATCACCAATTTTAATACCTTCGATTGTTACTGTACCGTCTTTATAGGTCTGCACATTGTTTTCGTTAATATTTAATTGATTTTTAGTTGCAGCATTTGCCTCAGCAAAAGTTGAAAATGGCAGAACCATAAGTACCATTGCAATTATTAAGAGACATTTTTTCATATGAGGTTCTCCTTCAGTCTGTGTCTTATATGCTATGCATTGAACTGCGTTAATTATAACATAAAGATTACAAAATGACCACTTTTATTACAATCATGTAACAAAACCGTGAAATATCGCTTGATTAACTTAAAAATTCTTCCAATACTTTAATGAATTTCTCTTTTTCCTCAATAAAAGGCAATTCACCTGAACCTTCAAACAGTTTAAATTCAGCATTCGGTAACAGTTCACTTATTCTTTTACCTTCGCTATATAATATTTTGCCATCGTATTGTCCAGAAATGACGAGCGTACGTGTTTCAATATCTGGAAGTAACGATATAATATCAAAATCTTTAAAAGAGCGCTTAACAGCAATCTCTTCTTCCATCGTTTGAAGGTCATTTGACGGAATATGTGACTTTACAAACTTTTTAGCTTGTTTAATATTTTTATATCTGAATCTTAATAAATATTTTTCTTTGTCTTCATCAGACATCGTTCTAATTTCATCAGCATGTCTATCATAAATACGGTTATCTGGGAACGTTGAATGATCGTCTGTAGGATTAATTAACACCACGCCATTGATCAAATCAGGATTTTTATATGTGAGACCTGTTGCAATGGTTGCTCCAAGTTCTAGACCAATCACATATGCTGAGTTAATGAATAATGCATTTAATAGTTGTTGAATATCTGAAATATAGTCATCTACTCTACTATCATGTGGTGTATCACTTAAACCATGACCTCTTAAATCAATAGATATAACTTGATAATTTTTACTTAACTTTTTAATAAGTGGTTCAAAGACATCCATATCTTGAAAAACACCATGTAACAAAATAATTGGATAGCCGCTTCCTTTTGTATTATAGTGTATGGCAACATTTTCTTTCGTTAAAAATAAGTTCATCATGCTTCACCTCTTTCGATTTGTTTACAAACATCTATGAGATCACTTAAACTTTCGATTGTATAATCTAATTCGTGCTCCTCTGGTGTGCCATTGACTGAATTAGCCATCCATGCAGTCTTCATGCCCATAGCATGCGCTGCTGCGATATCATTTAAAGGACAATCTCCAACATATAATGCATGATGTGCCGTTATGCCAAGATGTTTCAATATATCTTCAAATATAATTGGGTCTGGCTTCATAGCACCCACCTCATCAGAAGTTGAAACATAATGAATGTATGGATAAATACCGATTGCATTCATAACGTGTTTAATTTCTTCACTCTTACCATTCGCTACAACACCTAATTTATAACCCATACTGCGTAGTTTATCCAATGCTACCAATGTATCATAGAAAGGAAAATGGTATCTGTAGTGATGCATTTTATAGTCGTTATAAAATGTCTTCCACGATATCCTTTCTATATTTAATCTCTTAACAAGTTCTTGATATACCCATTCAACATCTTCTATACCATAGGGATTTAACGTTAAATATACCTTTTCAAAATCACGTCTTTGGACTGTTACCATTAACTCATGAAATCTCTCAAACTGCTCTTCCAAAAACTTCATTCGCGATTTCTCACGATCTACAAGCGTATCTTCTAAGTCAAAAATAATCGCTTGAATATCACACGAACACATGTCATCATCCCTTTCATAGAAACATTTTAAACTATTCCATAAAGAAAGCAATACAATTTTTACATACAAAACACCAACCCTCTATCATAATGTTTAAAGGATTGGTGTCCGTATGCTATTGATTGTGATTTAATACTGATTGATACATTAAATATTCAGTAAGTTCTTTCTTTTTTTCGTTGTTCTGTAATCATTAAATACATCATAATCGGTATGGCAATAATTGAGAGTATAATGCCAACCGGAATTTGTATCGGACTTATGATAATTCTGCCAACAGTATCTGCAATTAATAAAAGTGCACCGCCGATTAATAAATTCAACATCATTTGAACGTTAATAGGTACCTTGTACACCCTTCTAACAACTTGAGGTACAATCATACCTATAAATCCAATAATACCCGTAAAACTTATAATAACGGCTGTCATTATAGCAGCTAATAGCAAACATGTCCATGATATCAATCGAACATTCACACCAAGTGTTATAGCTTTATCTTCACCTAATTGAATCATTTTAATATAATGACTCATCATAAACAAGATTAAGATACAGATTAAAGTAACAATCCCTGTGATTTCTACAGTTATTTTTTCGGCAGATGAAACACTACCAAACATATATGACACCATGCTATTAACTTTATCCGGCTTAAGCAATAAAAGTATATAGAGTGCCGAACTAAAGAACGCACCAATAAAAATACCTGAAAGTATCATTGTTGCTACATGAAATGTTTTGACCATCGTTTCTGTAATCAGTACAACAACGATAAGCGTTAACAAGCTGAAGAATATTGAAAATAGTGGCACAAACCAAATGGATACGCCGATAAATACGGCAAGTGCACTTCCGAATGTTGCACCGCTCGCTAATCCTAACGTAAAACTATCCGCGAGTGGATTATTCAATATCGTTTGATAGATTTGACCACTCATGACTAGCCCCATACCAGCAATTAATGCTAAAAGTGTCCGCGGTACTCTTAACTTGTAAAAAATCGTCCATTCTAGTTGATTATCAAATTTCCATGTTATACCCGTAGATCCTACGAATAAAGAAATGCCAATTGCAAACAATAGAACGAGAAACCATATCACAACATGGCGATAAACGTTATGATTTTTAGTCATAAACTTTATCAGAAAGTTCTTTTAGCCCTTTCGCTAATCTTGGTCCTGGTCTAGAAATCATATCTGCATTGAGTGCATGAACGTGTTTCTCTTTAACAGCATTAACTTGGTCAAAGCCATCTCTATTGTTATTTAATTTTTGATATTCCGCTTCAGACTGTCCACTTGTTGTAATCATAACATCAGGATTTCTTTTAAGAATACTTTCTTTATCCGTTTTAATCCATCCTTCTTGGTCATGATAAAGATTCTTAGCTTTGATAGAAGTTAACATATCATCATAAAACGTATTTGATCCTGAAGTGTAAATGTCAGGTTGAGAAGAAATTTCCATAAATACTTTTGTACCTTGTTGGTCTTTAGGGACATCTTTTACAACATCTTCTATTTCTTTCTTCACTTTACTTACTAATTTATCTGCTTCTTTTTCTTTACCTGTTACTTTTCCAACTTGCTTGAATGTATCATACATTTCATTAATTGAATTTGCATCATCTATGTAGACGACTTTCACGCCTACATCACTTAATTTTTTTAAATCTTTTTCTTGTGTAGATTTGTTCGACTCATGCGCCAAAATTAAATCAGGTTTTGCTTTTAATAATGCTTCTGTATCAAGTTTAAAGGCATCGAATTGTTTTTTATCTTTCACATCTTTAGGATAATCATCAACAGTTGATACCCCAACAACTTTATCTCCAAGTCCTAACGCATATAATATTTCTGTATTACTTGGAATAAGCGACACAATACGCTTATATTCTTTCTTATCAGTTGTTTCTTGTTTCGTTTCTTTCTTGTTATCCGTATTATCTCCGCTTTGGCAACCTGTCACGATGATCATAGCAGCAAAGATTAAATAAAATATTTTGTTTATTTTCATACTTAATCCCTCCATATATTTAATTAAAAAATGGTACACAAAAAGGCGCAACTCAAATAAGATTGAGCTGCACCTCAATTAAAATAATGATTAAATTACATAGATTCTGGAGCTGACACACCTACTAATGCTAACGCATTGCGAAGTGTAATACGCGCCGCTTCAATTAAAGCTAAATGCGCTTTTGTCTTCTCTGCATCATCTGTTAATACTTTCTCTGCATTATAGAACTTATGGAACTGTGCAGCCAAATCTTGAATATAATTCGTAATACGATGTGGACTGCGTGATTCTGCAGCAGAAACAATTGTTGGTTCAAATTCAGCAATTTTCTTCAATAAATCAAATGCTTTTTCATGTGTAATTAAAGATAAATCGACATTTTGATCAATCGTGATACCTTTTTCTTCTGCTTGGCGAATAATAGATGATATACGCGCATGTGCATATTGTGCATAATACACTGGGTTATCTTGTGATTCTTTCTTAGCTAATTCCATATCAAAGTCAAAGTGTGTATCAGGACTACGCATCGTTAAGAAGTAACGAGCGGCATCAATGCCTACTTCATCCATAATGTCACGTAACGTAATAGCATTACCTGTACGTTTACTCATTTTCACTTCAACGCCGTCTTGTAATAATCGTACCATTTGCATAATTTGTATTTCAAGACGTTTTGAATCTACGCCAAATGTTTCAAGAGATGCTTTTAAACGATTAATATAACCGTGGTGATCAGCACCAAATAAATTAATTAATTTGTCAAAACCACGTTCAACTTTATCGTAATGATAAGCGATATCTGGTAAGAAATACGTATACGTACCGTCTTGTTTAATTAACACACGGTCTTTATCGTCACCAAATTCTGTTGTTTTTAACCATGTTGCGCCATCTTGTTCATAAGTATAGCCTAATTCTGTCATTTTATCTAAAACAGCTGAAATTTTGTTTGTTTCATATAATGATGTTTCACTGAACCAATTATCAAAATGAATATTAAAATCTGCTAAGTCTTGTTTTAATTTTTTCATTTCATAATCTAAACCAAGTTTACGGAATGTCTTAATACGTTCTTCTTCAGCTTCATCTTTAATTTCAGGATGTTTTTCAGCTAAGTCTTTACCGATTGCGATAATGTCTTTACCGTAATAACCATCTTCAGGTAATTCTGCATCTAAACCTAATGCTTGGTTATAACGCGCTTCAATAGAGTGCGCTAAATTTTCAATTTGTTTACCTGCATCGTTAATATAATATTCACGTGTTACATCATAACCAGCTGCACTTAACACGTTTGATAATGTATCACCTACTGCTGCATTACGTGCATGTCCAATATGCAAATCTCCTGTTGGGTTTGCAGATACATACTCAACGATGATGCTTTCGTTTTTACGTTCTTCTGTTTGACCAAATGTTTCGCCTTTTGTTAAAGCTGTCTTAATAATTTCAGTTAAATATTGTTGATCTAAGTAAAAGTTAATAAATCCAGGACCTGCAATATCTACTTTTTTAACATTCGCTTTATTTGTATCTAAATTTTCAACGATTTGATTTGCTATTTCGCGTGGATTTTTGCGCGCTAATTTTGTTAATACCATCGCAATATTTGAAGAATAATCTCCATTTGCAGGGTCTTTAGGTGTTTCGATTTTAATTTCTGGAACTGTTTCTACAAGTTCAGATTTAATGATACTTGCTTTAATTTCTTCAATTAACGTTTCTTTAACTTGGTTAATAATGTTCATTCATTTATCTCCTTATAATTAATTTGAAATTGGTATGTTCCAAGTAACCCAGTTTGATCACTTAGCTGATAATGTATCCTGAGTTTACCTTGTTGATCGTCTATAAAATGTTTGATTGATAATGTATTAACGTGCATTGTCATGCGTCCTGCATCAGTATCATAATAACTAATCGTTTCCTGTCCTTCAACAAAGTGAAAGACTGTTTTGACCGCGCCAGTACGGTGGATTTTCACGCCATCATCTTCTATTTTAAGCATATTTTTTACGATTTGTTCATCAATCGTTTCTTCATATCTAATTATATCGCTATTTCTTCTATGAAATGTACCTGATGTTTTTGTTTGAAATGTTTCTTTCTCGCCATTTTGTTTCACGACTTGTTTAATATTTATATTAATATTTTCTTTCATAATTGGCCACCTCACCGTTTAAGAACGTATATCATTATAGCATATTTGACTATTAAAATTAAAAAAAGCAGGGCGAAAAGCGCCTGCTTTTTTTAGTGTCCTAGCTATAGTAGCTATCAACTATTTTACTTATGATATTGTGAAAAGACAATAGCTATTTAGTTGAATTGTGATAATTCACAATTAAGTCACAAAATAGACATATTTAATTTATCTCTAATGATGATTTTAGTTCATCACTGCTGTTATGCCACATTTCAGAATTATGTTCTTGAAGGAATTTTTTAAGAACTGCTCTATTTTCGTCACCAATTTGGTCAATCTTCACTTGATGTTTCATAGATTTATCCATCATATTCACATGTTCTGGCATACTTTTATATCCACGCTTCTTAGGTTTATTAACCATTAAATAGCAACCTGTTAGCCCTGCATAATATGGACCTTGTTCGCCACGTTCAGTTGTAACCCAGCAAAGCCAATATTCTTTTGCTTCTTCACCTTTGACTTCTTCTATATCTTTAACCCATTTCACACGCTTTTCTACTTCAGCTCTAGCATGCATGGCACCAATATCGATAAATGCAGTTTGTTCTGATACATCGACGAATACAGGCGCAACGTTGTCTAAACTTATAGAGCCTATATTTGTACCTTTATGCCCATCTAATGGATCATTTTTAATGATATTAAATTGAAATCCTTTCTTTTCAGCCACTTGTTTCACCTCATTTAATTCATGATTACATCATACTAGAGTATCAGACTGACATTCAAGTTTGTAATCTACACGAGTTCATTTAATATATTGATAATATCGCCTTTAATCGTTTCATCTTCCATTTCTATAATTAATTCTTTAGGATAATACAGTTTATAGTCTAAACGTTTAATCCCTGTAATACTATGGATGATGACTGATTGGCTACTAATTTCTTTAATACGACCTGTCTTCTGTAATAGATGTATCGGCTGTCTATTTGATCCTGGTCGGTCATAATCATACGGTAAATCTGAGAACGAGTCACAAACGAAATAATATTCTGGGTCAATGCCGCCTTTTTCAAATAGATCTGTCAGTTCACCAATCGTAATAATAGATCCATCAAATGGTAAGTATTTAAATAAATCACGATTAACAAATCTTTTACTTAAATCACTTAAGATTGGATCATCTTCTTCAGTCCACTCTTCTAAATAATACATCACGACCGCTTCATCAAGACGAATATAATCAGCGATTGAAACGTCTCCTTCAAAAAATGGAATTAAATATTTAGGTTGCTCTTTAAATGAGTATCCTTGATCATAAAGTACCTTTGCACGCTTAAAGCAGCGATTTAGCAACACTTCTCCACCTCGACTCACCGGGTGAAAATAAATTTGCCAATACATTTGATAACGACTCATTAAGAAGTTTTCAACTGCATGCATACCACTTTCTTTAATCAACACTTCATCTTTAGACGGACGCATCAATCTCAGCACACGTTCCATATCAAATTGACCATAACTCACACCTGTAAAATATGCATCTCGCTGTAGATAATCCATGCGATCTGCATCTATTTGAGATGAAATCATCGATATGACTAATTTATTTTCATGTGTCTTATTAATCACTTCTGCTACTTCAGATGGAAAGTCAGGCGAAACTCTACTCAACACTTCATTAACTTCTGTATCACCTTTAATGATCAGCTGTGTGAATTTTTCGTGATCCGTTAGGAAGATTTTTTCAAAACAATGTGAAAAAGGACCGTGCCCTAAATCATGTAAAAGTGCTGCACATAATGCGAGTGGTCTATCCTTATTATCCCAATGTGCACGTCCTTCAAATACTTCATCTATCATACGTCGTACAATTTCATATACACCTAGAGAATGTCCAAAGCGACTATGCTCAGCTGTATGGAAAGATAAATAGAGTGTTCCAAGTTGTTTAATTCTTCTTAAGCGTTGAAATTCTTTCGTTTTGATAAGATCCCAAATTAATTGGTCTCTTACGTGTATATAACGATGAACAGGGTCTTTAAAAACTTTCTCTTCAGGTAATTTTTTTGTTCCATAAGCTTCCTGTGTCACTTTGTTCCCTCCATTTCGTCCAATTATTCTACAATAAATTCAATTTCGCCGACATTTTCATATACGGCTTTATACTCTCCTTGTGTTAAAGGTTTTGGCAAAATAAATGTTCCACTTGAAATAAACATGCCAGGTGTTAATGAACGATTATATTCTTTAATTTCATTAATCAACCACTTAACAGCTTTAGCAGGATGTCCTTCAACTTCTGTACTAAATCCAGAAGCTAATTCTTTACCGTCTAAATATAATGTCCCTTTAATGTTATCTATATCTTCATAACTTAATTTCTTAGGTTCACCGTAAACAACAACACCACTTACTGCGCTATCGGCAATAATTTCTGTTACAGATAAATTAGGGAACCAGTTACTAAAACGTGAATCCGGAATCTCTACCCCTGGTGCAATCAAGCATTTATTCATAATATCTTCAAGGCTATCTCCTTCTGTTAATTCTTCTTGAACAATAAAGACTAATTCTAACTCTGCTAAAGGTTCATTTAAATCATTTAAATAAATATGTTTGTCCAGAATAGTTGTTTCTCCCATTGCACCATATAATGGCGTTGTTGAAGAAAAGATATCTCTCGTTTCTTGACTCGTTAAACTAATTTTATAACCTTTATGAATTTCAGTTTCTTCCTTACGCTGCAACACACCTTCTTGAATATCATATGCAGCATGTTCAGTTATATTCGATGGTAAAACACCATTTGGAATAATTGATTGATTCTCATAAGCTTCATAAAATTGTGAAATCCATTTATTTAGTGATTGTTCCATTACAATCAACCTCCTAAAAAGTTTTTTTCATTAACGTCGTGCGCATCGTGTCACCAAAAAGTAATTCTTCATATTCACGTATCACTTCAAAACCTTCCTTTTTATAAAAGGCTATACCGATATCATTCTTGCCATCCACTTCTAAATAAACTTCATGATATGAATCTTTGTATTGATCTAAACCTGCTTGTAATAAAGCTTTACCATACCCTTCACGTTGCGCTTCAGGCAGAACATAATGAGAAGATAAATACAATTCAGTACCTTTGATAAAATTAGCAAAACCAACAATCTTATCTTCATCTTCTGCAACAAAGAAATCAGAATCATTAATGCGCTTTTGAAGCATCTCTTTAGAATAAGACGCATTTAAAAATGCCGTCACAGTGCTCGCAGTATAAATATTGGTATACGTGTCATACCAAGCCTTAGACGCTACATTTTTAATACCTGAATAATCTTCAATTGTTGCTTTTCTTACATTTGCCATAAATATCTCTCCTCTATCTACCTTACACATCAATCGTCAATTCATGATGTCTATTAATCTAAGTTTGTAAATCCCCGTTTAATAACGTTCCAATGTACACATTTCAAATAACTTTATATCTCACGTTATAAATAATTATATCATTTATATATTAAAAACTATAATATTCAGAATACTTAATTATACCCGAAAACCCTACAGAAATGTAATATTTGTTAAGTATGTTAACACAAATTTAAAATACAGAACGTCAAAATATAAAAAATGAAAAACTAACAATCATTTTTACTAAATAATAATCCCCTCACTATAAAAATAGTAGAGGGGGAGTTTAGTATTAAATATATTTATTTAATCGGATGCATACCGTCTTTCCAAGTTGTATAAATAAGTTTACCGCCTTGGTCTTTAAATTTCTTATTCGTTACACCACGCTCAAATGGTGCTGCTGGCTCGATGTTTAGAGTTGGTGTGACGTTTAATTCGTTGGCATACCATTTAGCCCAATCGTCTCCCTTTACAGGCTCATCATCTGCTACATTATAAACACCTGATTCAAAGTTTAATGCTTGAATGGCTATTTCAACCGCATCATCTATATGAATAAATGATTGTACGCCATCTGTCATTGTAACTTCACCATTTATAAATTGATTATAAATCATTCCATCTTTACCGTACCAAGTACCTGGTCCATATAATAAACCGTAACGTAAAATAACATGTTTGTTTAATCTAGCTGATTCTTTTTCTAATCCTTCTACACCATCAACTGTTATTTTACGATCGCCACTAGCGTCATAGTCTAAACTTGTTTCTTCTGTTGCTAATGTATCTCCAGCTTCATAAACAAATGCAATACTTTATGATTAAATATGTGGCACATCATGTTTAATTGCCGCTTCTACAAGATTTCTCGTACCTTCTATTCTAACTTTCGTATTAGCTGACATATCAACTTGTTTTAAGTCTGTGATTTCGTTCATAATTATATCTGGTTTAAAATCACCTATACTTTTTTCTATTGTGTCATATTCTAATATGTTACCTATATATGCTTTTACAACTGCATTATCAAGTTTTTCTTTACCTTTTTCAGAAGTCGTTAACCCAGCTACTTCATAACCTTCTTCAATTAAGCGTTTAGTCAATTTTGTACCTAAGCGGTTGGATAATTGTTGAAGCTGAACAAGATCCAGCCAAAGCGAACCCATTAGAATATGCAATTTCAGCTAAAAAATATATAGAAAATCTACTAAAAAATTTTAATAAAGAGGTAAAACTATGAGAGATTATGGCTTCTGTTTCTGGAGTTTAGGTGATATACCAATAACTCAAAAATGTGAAATAGCTCAAAACATAGTGTTGATGGTGTTGAAGTAGAAGGCAACATTAAAGAAAATCCAGCAAACCTAAAAAATATTTTAGAATCTTATAATTTAAAAATTTTATCTGTTACACCTGCTAATGTTGATATTTCTTCTCCAATAAATAATGTAAGAGAACTAGCTGTTCAATACTTTTTAGATTTAATTGACTGGGCAGTTAAAGTTGGTGCCCCAAGAATTTGCTTACATGGAGATGTAGGAAAAGTTAGTGGCTCTGGAGATTCTGAACTAGATTGGAACTATTTAGTATCTAGCACTCAGAAAATCATGGATAAAGCATTAAAATCAAATATCGAAGTTGTTTTTGAAGTCTTAAATAGATATGAAAATCATCAAATTGTGACATGTGAAGAAGCTTTGGAGTTAATCAAAGAGGTAAATAATCCAAACCTTAAAGTATTATTAGATGCTTATCATATGAATATTGAAGAACAGAACCCTGTAGCTGCATTAAAACTAGCTGGAGAAAAGCTAGGTGTATATCATGTTGCAGATTCGAATAGAGAACAAATCGGTAATGGTCATGCGAATATAGAAGAACAAATTAAAACTCTACATGATATTGACTATCAAGGACCAATTATTATGGAAATAATGGCTACTGGTCCAAATCCTTTTACGCCTGTCAAAGGTGATGATTACATAGAAGTTTTAACTGACTTTTATAAAGAATCCTTAAAACTTATCAAAATGTGGGATCAAAAATAAATCGCATCAACAAGAGATATGGCAATTCATTTAGAAAGTGCTATGTCTCTTTTTTAAAACAATGAAAAAGAATGCCTTTAAAAATAGAAAGGGTGAAAATCAATTTACTATGAAAAATAATTCGAAAGCTTATAAAATTTATATTTATTTCTTTGGTGCTCTTGGTGGACTATTATTTGGTTATGATACAGGTGTAATATCTGGTGCATTATTATTTATAAAGAAAGATTATAACTTAACGCCAACACTTGAAGGTTTAGTAGTTAGCAGTGTTATGTTTGGTGCTATTTTAGGCTCCATAGTGAGTGGTCCAATATCCGATAAAATTGGAAGAAAAAAATTAATATTTTTATTAGGTGTTATTTTTACAATTTCTACAATCGGATCATCTTGGCCACCAAATATAACAGTCATGATTATTTCAAGAGTAATTCTTGGGATAGCTGTAGGTGGTGCTTCAGGAATGGTTCCTATGTATTTAGCAGAACTTTCTCCAGCTAATAATCGTGGCGCAATAACTGCTATTAATAGTATTATGAATACTTCAGGTATGTTGTTAGCCTACATCATAAATCATTTTTTAAGTGACTCTGGAAATTGGCATTTCATGTTAGGATTTGCAGTCGTACCTTCTGTTCTTCTAAGTATTGGTATGATTTTTATGCCCGAAAGTCCAAAATGGCTTGCTCAGAAAAACAAAATTAGTAAAGCCAAAGATGTTTTACGACTTACACATAATGACGAAAAGTCTGTATATCACGAAATATTTGTCATGGAATCTTTGGCTAAAAAAGAAGAAAAAGGCCATTTCATGGATTTATTCAAATCTTGGTGTAGACCAATTATTTTTGTTGGTTTTATGGTCGCTATTTTACAGCAATTAGTTGGTACAAACGCGATATTATATTATGCACCATCAATACTTTCTCAATCTGGTTTAGGAGACTCAGCAGCTATAACAAGTACTATTGGAATTGGTACTGTAAATGTCATTATGACTATCGTCGGTGTATTTTTAGTAGACAAAATTGGAAGAAAGAAAATGCTACTTACCGGTAGTGTCGGTATGGGATTAAGTCTACTAATAATAGGATTTGCTGAATTTTCACCGGGTAATATCGGTTTAATCATGATCTTATCTATGTGCTTATTCATGGTTTCTTACTCTAGTACTTGGGGAATGATTAATTGGGTTGTACTAGCAGAAATTTTCCCCTTAAAAATTAGAGGAATGGCCATGGGTCTATGTACATTTGGATTATGGACAACGAATGGCATTATCGCTTTCCTATTCCCAGTACTAACTGAAAAATTAGGTACAGGTACAATATTTATTATATTTGCAGTAATCTGTGCATTTAGTTTCTATTTTATTAAAACATATTTACCTGAAACTAAAGGTAAAACACTTGAAGAACTAGAACTAGATATCAGATTCGGAAAAAGTAGTGTTGTATAAATAATTGAATAAAATAACTCTAGAATCACAAGAAGGCTGAGACAACTTTCATATTGTCCCAGCCTTCTATTATTATAAATTCTATTTTTTCAACTTCTTATTTAACTTCTCGTCTAATTCTTTTTGTCGACGTTTTCGTTCTTCATTTCTAAGTCGCAATCTTTCTTCTTCTTCTGGATCGCGTTTCTTTTGAAGTTGTTTTTGGATTTTTTCCATTAGTTCGTCTTCTGTTAAAGCGGCACATGGGCGGTTATTTACGAATGCGAATGTTTTTCTTCTACCTGGTCCACAATATGATTGGCATGCTACTTCTATTTCAGCTTCTGGGTCTAATTTTTTAATTTTTTTCAAAAGTGATGGCAAGTTAACGGCTTGGCAATCATCGCAGACTTGAAATTTATTTCGCATTTGTTTCCCCACCTTTCTTAATTGTTAATTTTGCAATAAATTATTATACCACCTTAACAGTTGTTTGAGAATGTCATTTTATCGTTTTTCCATATTTCGAATCATTTTATCATTGCGTTCAATCATTCTTTCGAAATATTTATCGTACAATGTCCATTCTTCTGTTGTGACAGGATCCATATTCAAAGTTGCACCTAAATTTTTCAAACTTCCTAACAATTTAAATAGTATGTCGTTAGTTGTATATTCAGTGCCTAATAATTCGTTCAATGAAGCCATGCTTTCAGGTATGATAGTCGGATAAATGAATTTTGTCTTTTCGTTTTTCAGTGCATGTTCATAGAATGCTTTCATCATTTCGGCACGTTCAGCACCTGATCCTTCCACACATAAATAGATTTGAACTGCTATACCACCTCTTACTCTTCGTTGTGATATACCAGCAAATTTTTGATTATGAATACTTAAGTCATAACTACCAGGGCAGTATGATGCAGTAATTTCTTTATTCTCAATTTCATTAGTATCTTCTTTAAACATTTCACGAATAAGACGTAACATCACTTCATATCCTGTATCAATGGATACATCATGCTTACCTTTAAAAATTAAAGATATATTGAGGACACCTTTATCTAGCACAACACCTAATCCGCCAGAATTTCTAACGATTGCACTATAACCTCTAACATCATTTAAATATGCAATACCATCTTTTAAATAAGGTAATCTAGAATCATGTATGCCTAATATCACGACGTGATTGTGTATCCATGTCCTAACAACACTTGGACTTTTATCATTTCCTACTTGATCACAAAATGTATCATCGAAACTAAAGGACTGCATTGGCTGCAGTCCTGAAGTGTGGTCAATGTATCGCCATTCTTGTGTAAAATAATCTTGCAAATTTGCCATGATTATAATGTTTGAGCAGCTGTAATGATTGAAAGACTATATACGTCTTCAGCTGAACAGCCACGAGATAAATCGTTAACAGGTGCGTTTAAGCCTTGTAATACAGGACCAACTGCATCAAATCCACCTAAACGTTGTGCAATTTTGTATCCAATGTTACCCGCTTCTAAGCTAGGGAAGATAAATACATTTGCATCACCTTGAATTTCAGAATTTGGTGCTTTCTTAGCAGCAACTTCTGGTACGATTGCTGCATCAAATTGGAATTCACCATCTAATACAACATCTTTTAAATCTGTTTCTTTTAAATTCTCTTGAGCAATAGAAACTGCTTCAGATACTTTTTCAGTATCAGGTGATTTAGCTGAACCTTTAGTTGAGAAGCTTAACATTGCTACTCTTGGAGACATACCAAATGCTTGAGCAGTCTTAGCACTTTCGATTGCAATCTCAGCTAAGTCTTGTGCATTAAGTTCTGGGTTAATTGCACAATCTCCGAATACATATTGTTCTTCACCTTTAGTCATAAAGAATACGCCAGATGTTTTTGTAACGCCTGGTTTTGTTTTGATAATTTGTAATGCTGGACGTACAGTGTCTGCAGTTGAATGTGCTGCACCACTTACTAATCCGTCAGCTTGATTTGTGTATACTAACATCGTACCGAAGTAGTTAACGTTATTTAACAATTCTTCAGCTTGTTCTTGAGTTGCTTTACCTTTACGACGTTCAACAAATTTTTCTACTAAATCTGCTTTTAGTTCACTTGTTTCTGGGTTGATGATTGTAAGACCATCGATTGATAAGTCTGCACCAGCTGCTGTTTCTTTAATTTTTTCTTCATTACCAAGTACGATTGGTGCAACCAAATCTGTAGCTTGTAATTTAACTGCTGCTGTTAATACGCGCGCATCTTCACCTTCTGGTAATACGATACGTACATTTTTACCTGTTAGTTTGTCGCTTAGAACATTAAGTAAATTAGACATAATTGCCTCCTATATATGATTGCTATTATTTTTCCATTCACAATTATAACATTTTTTCATAAATTTTCACGTATCTAAACTGTGAATTTATATTGGATATTTTTAAAATATTATCATTTATATTCTGAAAGCAACATTTTCCATTTTTTATTTAAAATTTTACCCTTTGAAACTATGAATTTTTCGTTTGGTTTTAAGTTTGGATCTTTACCGTTGTAATCTTTAGTTGCAAATCCAGTTGATAGTGATGGTTCACTATTCGGCTTGAATTGATATTCGTATACTTTACCGTTATCTGCAAACAAATATTTCGTAATCGGTTGATCCATTTTAGCGACACTACTGTATCCTTGAATATTAGTTAGATCTTGTGCACGTTCATCATAACCACCTTGAGTATGATGTCCTTGATACATCGTTAATCCGACAACATTATGGATCTTAAAATGTTTCCACCCTGGTTTATTATGATCTGTTATTTGTATTTCACCATCATCAGTAATCGCATAGCCATCACCTTCCATTTGTTCGTTTCGACTAAAATAACGATTAGTTACTGCTTTATGCTGATCTTGGCCATATTCGTCAGCAATTTTTAGTAACTCTTGTTTCAATGCATCTTTGTCTTGCTCTGAAAGTTGAATATGTCTAGTTGCTGCATGTTTCGTTTCACTATGCTGCTTTGTCTCTTCTTGCGAACCATTTTGACAACCACTTAATATCAATATCATCACTACTGCCATACTTAAATAATTGAATACACGTCGCAAAGTAACCCCTCCTTCTATTAACAAATAGGCGCCTCCATATCATCATATTTGAAGGAGACGCCTTTTGGATATTTGTTTAACTTTGAAATCTATGATTAGTCTTTTTTAATACCGAATTCATCAACTAATTTAACTGTTCTTTGTTCACCTTTACTAATATCGCCATGTAATTGATAAATTTTAACGACTAATTTACCTTCAGATACATCATAAACTGAGAAGTTCTGATCAGATGAATCTCGATTATTTTCATGACTATCATTAAAAGCATCTGTCTTATGAGGTTGCTCGCCTATCGCAAACAAACTATTATAATGATCTAATTCTTCTTGCGTTAAATCTTCTAGTTCTGGTCTAACTTTCTTAATGTGTTCTAAAGGACGGTCATATATACTGTCATACGCTTTTGTACCACCTGTATTAGGCAGTACGTAAACTGAACCTTCCGGATTGTCATAATAAGTGATGTTATCTTGCCCTCTAATTTGTTTGGCATCTTCTTTCTTAGCATTTACAAAGCTATTTTTAGTCGATGTATGTTCTAGTGGTTTCGTACGCGAAAGCACATGGTCATGACCTTGTAATACTAAATCCACATCTAAATCATCAATTTGTTGAGTGAGTTCGTCACGTATTTTTGCAACATCTTCATCTGATAGTGCATGATACGATTTAGAATACATTGGTTTATGCAGATTTAAGATAACCCATTTAGAGCCATTCTTTCTTGCATCTTTAATATCTTGCTTAATCCATTCCATTTGTTCTTTGCCAATTGCTTTTTCTTCAGGATTATCTTTAGATTTCTTATTATCATTTGTATTAGCGACAACCATATGTGCACCATTATAATCAAACGAATAATAAGAACCACCATTTACCGCATTGTTTTCTTTAGGCACATTGACATGTTCGTTATATTTTGTCAGTAATTTTTCATCATCTTCACTTAACGCATATTCGTCATGGTTACCTGGTGCAGAAGCTACAGGTAGTGACATAAATGATGGACGTGATTGATCATATAAATCTAACCACTCATCTTCAATTTCTGCAGTTTCTACAAAGTCTCCTGTGTGTAATGCGAAGTTTGGATCGCCTGCTGTTTGAATAGCATTGCTTAACGTATCTGCTCCAAATTGCGCTTCATTTCTTACGTGTTCATTCCAATAAGCATTTTGTGTATCTGTATACTGAACGAATTGGAAAGGATCGCCGTTGTTGCCAGAAGTCTTGAATTGTCCAACTTCACTTTGAGGACCACTTGCACTACCTACGCGATAATAATATGTAGTATTCGGCTTTAATCCCGTTGCTTTCGCTTTATAATTATATTCAGGAACTGTCATTAGCTCAGACTTCCCATGTTTATCACCGCGCGTCCATTCAGCACCTTGTGCATGTTCATCTGTATAATATCCATTTATTTTTTCTTTACCTTGTGCATCTTTAACAGGTTCACCTTCGTCATCTTTTTCTACATCCGCAAAGATGAAATTGCCGTTCTTATCTCGTTCAACATATTTAGAATCTACTTGTTTAGAAGTTGCATCAAACGCTTGTGCATCATCAAATTGACCCGTCTCTGACACCCAAACTTTAGCATCATTAAATTGATCTGTCGTATACCAATTAAAAGCCATTTCTGTTTTCGTATCACCATTAAAATTCGTAATAATACGATTCGGCTGATTTTTCTTAGGTACAGGCGCTACCTCCGGCTTCTGAGACATCACTTTAATATCCGAATGAGCTTGTTGATTCACAACAGACGAATCAGATCCTGAACCACCAGCACCACTCGCCTCAACCGTACCAGTAGTAGAAATCCCTAATAATAACATCATACATGCCGTACCACTAATGAATCTCTTTGCTATTGACTGATTATACATGTACACTTCCTCCTAATTAACCCTATAGTGATTTAAAAAGCAATCTATTAAGAAGTGTATCAATCATATTTTAACCCTATGTAAAGATAGTATGAGTATTGTATGAATGTAATATGAAGAGAGATAGAATAATAAAATAACAAAAAAGAAGCTCAACTCGAGCTTCTTTTTTTGTATATTACTTTATTTTTTTAATAGTTCTTTCTTAAATGTTTCTGCTTGTTTCTCTACTGAGATTAAATCTCCGTATAATGCTTCATTACTTGTGTAATAAATGACGTTATTGTTTTTAACTGCTTTATTATTTTTCCATATAGTTGAATTTGTAAATTCATTATTTGGTTTTTTACCGTCTTTTGTTGGTATAAATAAGTAGTCTCCTGAATAATCGTTAAATTTTTCTTGAGGTACTTTCATGAATTTTTCTTTTGGCATTGCTTTTTTAGCTTCTGGATCTTCTTTTAATTTGAAACCATCGAATAGTGCGTCACTACCTCTACCGAATCTTGCGCCGAACTGATAAATATCTTTAGCTTGTACGTCCATAATTGAAGCTGTTTTATCTGCTCCGATATGTTTTTTAATTTCTTTACCGTCTTTTAAAAGTTTATCTGATAGTTCGTCTGCTTGTTTTTTAGCTTTTTCTTCTTTGTTCACTAATTTACCGTATTCGATATGTGTTTGTTTATAATCTGTGTCTTGTACTTTTAGTGATACAGTTGGTGCTATTTTTGAAAGTTTATTATTATTTTTATTTTCTTTATACGTTACGATTAAATCTGGTTTAAGCTTCGCTGCCGCTTCAACATCTTCTGGATCTATTTTCTTAACGTCTTCTATATCTAAATATTTAGAATCCGGGAATACACTTGTGATCGCTACTGGTTCTACACCTAATTTTTTCAAGTTACCATAGTTAGCTGTCAGTAATAGAATACGCTTTGGATTTTTAGGGATTTTTACTTTTTCGCCGCCTTCAGTCGTAAATGTTCGTTCTTTACTGTCACTTTTACTACTTGATGCTTCGTTGTTATTACCACATGCTGCTAACAATAACGCTAAACATAATACAAAACTTAATAATTTTTTCATTTCTACACCTCTTATTTTATTTTAAAATGATGGAATTAACGTATCTTCATGTTTTTCTTTTAGATATTTTTTAACTGCATCACTTTTCATAACTTTATGTAATTCTTTAATTTTTTCTGAGTCTTTATTATCTTCTCTTGCAACGAGTTGAATTGAGAATCGTGAATCAATGTTTTTTTCTAAGAACAATGCGTCAGCAGGTTTTAAGCCAATTTTAGAAATATAAGTTGGATAGTTATAAACAAGTGATACATCTTTTTCACTATAAGTTTCTGCTAAGTTCAGTAAGTCTACTTTCAACCATTTGAAATCTTTAGGGTTTTCGACGATATCTTTCGTAGTGCCATTTACACCAACGCCGTCCTTCAATTTAATAAGACCTTGTTCTTCAAGAATCGCTAACGCTCTACCTTCATTTGAAATATCATTTGGTATTGCTACTTTTGTACCTTTTGGAATGTCATTGATGTCTTTATATTTTTTAGAATAAAAACCAACTTTTGCATCATAAATCGGTTGGATTGCGACTAAATTTGCTTTACGTTCTGAGTTGTATTTTTCCATAAATGGTTTATGTTGCGAGAAACTTGCATCTGCTTCTTTACTACTTACCATATCGTTATAAGCAACGTTGTCATTCACTTGGACAAGTTTAATTTCCCAGCCGTCCTTTTTAGCTTCTTTTGCTGCTTGTTTAACAACGTCTGTCATTGGTGGTGCTTGAGAAGCTACTTTAATAACTTTGTCTTCGTTATCTTTTTTATTCGCGCCACAGCCTGCGATGATAATGCTTAACATTAATAACATAACAAATAAACTTTTTTTCATTTCTACACTACTTTCTTTTATCTATTTTTTGAGCTATAAAGTTTCCTAACATTTGTATGATAAATACACTGATAATGATGATGATGATTGAGAAATACATGATTTCATTTTCATAACTTTGGTAACCGTATCTGATTGCGAAATCACCTATTCCACCACCGCCAACAATACCCATGACTGTTGAATAAGACACCATGCTTACTGTCGTCGTTGTATATGCCAATATAATGCCGCTACGTGATTCAACTAATATGAAATTCCATATATATTTATATATTGAGGCACCTAGAGATTCTGCTAAGACTTTAATATCACCAGGAATATCTAATAATACTTGCTCAACCAACCTTGAAAATATCGCAATACCTACAATACTTAAAGGGATAATCGATGGGTATGGACCAAACGCACTCCCTAAAATCATGCGTGTAAGTGGGATTAAACTGATTACAAATAGTAAGTACGGGAATGAACGTATAAATGTAATTAAGAAATTAAATGACCAATAATAATTGATATTTAACGCTTTAATACTTGGGTTTGATAAAAATAATGCGATGCCTAGAGGTAGTCCAACTAGCAAAGTGATAAGCATGGAATAACCTAACATGATGCACGTTTCTTGTAAGGACTGAATCAATTCTGGTAAGTAGTAATTTATCTTCTCTAAAAATGTCATTCTTCTAAACTCTGCCTAACATTCTCTAAATAAGAATTCGTATTTCTTTCTACACTTACTACTTTATTATCCATAACCTCTAACAATTGACCGTCCTCCATAACACATACTTTTTCACATAATTGTTTAACAACACTTAATTCATGCGTTACAAAAATAATCGTAATGTTGTATGCTTTATTCACTTTCTTCAACATCTTAATGATGATTTCTGTGTTATGTTCATCTAAACTACTTGTCGCCTCATCACACAATAAAATATCCGGATTTCGTACGAGCGCTCTTGCTAATGCAACACGTTGTTTCTCACCACCGGATAATTGTGCTGGATAATAATCCTTTTTATCATTTAACCCTACAAACCCTATTAATTCATCTACTTTTGCATTATCTTGCTGATTAATAATTTTTAAAGGCAAAGCGATATTTTGCTCAACATTAAGATTATTCAACAAATTATAATTTTGAAATACCATGCCTATTTTTTCTTTATACTTCCTTACAACACGCTTTGATAATGCTTCTGTATCTTTCCCGTCAAAAACAATGCGCCCTTCTGTTGGTTGTTCTATTAAATTCAGTAATCTCAGTAACGTCGACTTTCCCGAACCACTTTTGCCGACAATACCTGTAACAGATCCTGGTTCTATCGTTAAAGAAAAATCTTTTATAGCAAAATTGTCATTATATTTTTTTGAAACATTTTCTAATTTATACAACTTTATACTCCTGTAAAATTATTTTAAAAAGGGAATCTATTTTCATTATCTAATAATTGAAATCGATAATCAATATCAATTAATACATTTAAGTATTCTTTCTTTCACAACAATGTAAAAAGTTGAGTCCTTTCAACCTTATCTAGTATGATAGACTTGTAATGAAGATATCTTTTCTAAAAGGAGCGAAAGTAAAATGAACGAAGCAGCAAAAACATTAGATGGTTGGTACAGCTTACATTTATTTTATGCAATTGATTGGGCAAGCTTAAAAACTGTACCTGAAGAAGATCGAAACACAATGATCAGCGAATTCAAGACTTTCCTTGAAGCGTTGGAAACAGTTCATAATAGTAAAGAAGGTTCTCATGCTTTCTATAACATAACAGGCCAAAAAGCAGACTTAATGTTATGGTTCTTAAGACCAGACGTTAAACAATTAAACGCATTAGAAAATGAATTTAACAAGTTAGATATTAGCGACTTCTTAATTCCAACATATTCATACGTATCAATCGTAGAACTTTCAAACTATCTTGCAGGTGACTCTAACGAAGATCCATACGAAAACCCACATGTTAAAGCAAGATTATATCCAGAAGTACCACGTTCAGAGTACGTATGTTTCTACCCAATGGATAAAAGACGTGACGGCGAAGACAACTGGTATATGTTAGATATGGATCATAGACGTAGCCTAATGCGCTCACACGGTTTAATCGGACGTAGTTATGCAGGTAAAGTAAAACAATTTATTACAGGTTCAGTAGGACTAGACGATTACGAATGGGGCGTAACATTATTCAGTGATGACATGTTACAATTCAAGAAATTAATCTATGAAATGCGTTTCGACGAAGTATCAGCAAGATATGGTGACTTCGGAGCATTCTATGTAGGTAATATATTAAATATTGATGAATTAGATACATTCTTTAAATTGAAATAATATAGAAAGAGCCTGGAACTGAGTAAAGTTCCAGGCTCTTCATATTTTGAGTGCTAATGATGTTGATTTACAGGCCGATATTTTTATTTATCGGTCCAGAATATTAATTAAGGCTGGGACATAATACAATATCCCAGCCTCTATCTCATTGCCAACTATATTTAACTAAATATATTGATGAATAATGTAACAATTGGTACGCCTAGTAAATCTATTAGGAAGGCTCCAACTACTGGGACTACTAAATATGCTTTTGGTGATGCACCGAATTTTTTAGTTATAACATCTAAGTTAGCCATGGCATTTGGTGTTGCGCCAAGTCCATGTCCGATAAATCCGCCTATCATAACTGCTGCATCATAATTTTTACCCAGTCCTCTAAACACGACAAATACTGAGAATAGTACGATAAATACAATTTGTACTAATACAATAATTGTTAACGGCAGCGCCAATTGATAAATTTCTGTTAATTTAATACTCATTAACGCAATTGATAAGAATAAACTTAATGAAACATCACTCACTTGGTTAGTAATTTTCATATCAATAATGTTTAAGTTTCCGTAATCAGAAATATTTCTTATGATCACTGCTACAAACATTGCCCCAACATAAACCGGAATATTTATTCCTGTTAAATTCGTAAATCCATCTCCAATATATGTACCAATCGCCATACATACTGCAATAATTGTAAATTGAACAATAAATACTGTTGTAGGGTTCATTCTACTATGTAAGTTCTCGTTATATCCCACTTCACTAAAATCAATACCTGTATCTTTAGCATCTCCTGGTTTCAAATCAAACTTTTTAATTAAATATCGAACCACAGGACCACCTATTAATCCACCTGCAACAAGTCCTAATGTCGCTGCTGCAAGTGCCGCTGTTAGCGCAGAGTCTACACCTAATGATTCTAATGTCTTACCGTATGCCGCTGCATTACCATGACCACCTTCCATGGACATTGATCCTGCAGTTAAGCCAAGTAGTGGTGGTATATTTAACACTTTAGATAATGAAACACCGATTACATTTTGACAAAATGCTAAAATTCCGCAAAAAATAAAATATAAAATTAGTACTTTTCCACCAAGTTTTAATAATTTTAATGAAGCACCTAAACCTATTGTTGTAAAGAATGCCAACATAAAGAAGTCCTGTAGAAAATCAGAATCTAATTTAATTGTAATGACATTTAATGATTGTAAAATAGCAACTACAATAGCAAATAACAAGCCACCAATTACTGGCGCAGGAATACATAAACGTCTCAATATAGAAACTTTATTTACAATACCCTCACCTAATAAAAGTAAGACACATGCTATAGCTAAAGTTGTGACAGCATCAAACTGTAACATCATCGTTCCCCCTAAAACCTTATATTTTTATATAGAAATCGTTTTCAAACACTGATGAACATTATACTTATCTTGAGTAAAGAATGCCACCTTCTATAAATACGAAATAAAATAAATTCACAAAAAGATTATTATACAAATTTCTTTAATTGCAAAATAACAACAACTAAAAAACCAGACTAGCGTCTCTCGCTAGTTTGGTTTACTATTTATTTATTTTTTCACTTCTGTTTTGGCTTCTAAGTCTATCATTTCTTCTTGTGTCTTATCTAATACTAAATAGTTTAGTTCATCGTTCGTCATTTTCTTAAGTGATGGGTATCTTATCATAAAGAATACAATACCAAGCACTAACCAAATGAACAAAGCGATATAAGAAGGTAATGATAAACTTGCTGGTGATCCTGGGACAAGTAATAAGCCTAAGAATATACCAGCGATAATTGCACCGATAATCGCAAATGTTTTGTATTTTGGATGATACATCATGCTTCGTTTATCGTATGAAAATAGTTTGAATGCTGATAAACATGTTATGAAATAAGCGATTGAAACACCTGTTGATGACATATCTACAATCCATGTTAATGCTGTTCTACCTAACCATGGTGCAGCGAGTGCCAATACTAAAATAAATATAATACTAATATACGGTGTATTATATTTTGGGTGTAACTTTTTAAAGACGCTTGGCATAACAGATGCTCTACCCATAGAGAATAACAATCTACTTGAACTCATAAAGAATCCGTTCAATCCTGTGAATATCCCCATCAATATTGCGACGATTAATACGGCTAAACCAACAAACGAGAAGGCTTCTTGAACGACTGAACCTGTCACCCATAAATCTCCACCTACAGATGATGCATCTTTAAACAACCAACTTGTTAAAAGTATCATCATCACATAAGTAAGCGCTGATGCGATCAAACTAAATACGATTAACTTGAACGTCTTACTTGGTGAAAAGTTAAATTCTTCTGCCGTTTGCGGAATATTATCAAAGCCTACATATGCCCATGGTGCAACTGCCAGAATTACAACAATTGAGGCAAGCCAACCCATGTCATTATTGACAACAGGCTTAAGATTTGAGAATGAAAAATCATGCGTGAAAAATGATCCTGCAAATAAAAGTATGACAACAACTGCTAATATCACACAGAATATATATTGCAGACTTCCTGAAAAACTAGAACCTTTTATACTTATCCAAGCAAATATTAACAATATAAGTGAAGATAGTATAATTTCAGTTATGTACACATCCCAACCTGCTACTGTATATAATTTACCTTGTTCTAAAAATCCCGGCATAATAAATTTAAAAAGCAAACTAAATGCTGAGGCATTTAAAGCAACGATACAAATATATCCAAAAGTTAAAAACCATGATGAGAAGAATGATACATATTTACCGAATCCTAAGTATCCGAATGCAAAAGCACCACCTGATACTGGGAACTTTTCAACTAATGCACCGTAACTAACGGCAATAACAATCATCAATAATGCCCCGATAAATATACCGATTGAAGCGCCTAATGGACCAGCCTGACTAATCCAGTCACCTGGTAGGATAAATGCACCCCAACCTATACTTGAGCCGTAAGCAATGGCCCATACAAATTTTTCTGATAAGTTCTGATCTAAATTTCCTCTTGATAAATCTTTCTTTTTCCTAGCCATACATGTTCCACCCTTATTTTTAATTTTCGTGAAACGTAATTAACCTTTAATTAAATTTTCCAAACAGCAATTACGAGTAATAACCAACTTGCTATAAATAACACGCCGCCAATTGGTGTAATAGCGCCAAGTATTTTAATTTGAGTTACAGCAAGTACATATAATGAACCACTAAAGAATACTATGCCAAATGTCATCAACCATCCAGCTACGTTTAAACTGATAGATGTTGTGCCCGAAATAATACCAATTAAAATTAAACCGAGTGCATGATACATTTGGTATGTTGTTGCTTTACCCCATATATCTAAGTATTTAGTCGATAATTTATTTTCTAAACCATGTGCGCCAAATGCACCTGCTGCTACAGCGATCATTGCATTAATTGCACCTATTATAATAAATAATTTCATTTGTTATCTCCCTTTCTTATTTAAAAATCAAATATTGAATCTCCGTTACCTATACCATCATCTGTTGTTAATTGATTGTCTGTTTTATTTACAGATGGTGCGTTACTCACTTTACCACCCATTTTTCTAATTTCTTCATCTGAAATTTGTGGTTTTGCTTTTGGTGTTGGTTTAGGTGTTGAAGAAATATTTTGTTCTACTTTAATATCGTGCGTTAAATCGTCTTCTTTATCTACCAATCCACTTAACGTATGAATGGCATGCATGTGACGATTAAAGACTTCATTTGTTGAAGCATTGTCAGCAGCGACAAGTTCTTCTTCTATTGCAGCAATTAATTGTGATCTACTTATCATTAAATGTCACCTCCACACCAATTAATGGGTTCTTTACCACTCTCAATAAGATATTCATTCGTCTTACTAAATGATTTAGACCCAAAGAATCCTCTATAAGCCGATAATGGACTTGGATGTACAGATTGTATAATATGATGGCGTTCTGTATCAATAAGCTTGATCTTAGATTGTGCAGGTTTACCCCAAAGTATAAACACAACATCTTCTAATTCACTGGAAACATGTTTAATAATTTCATCCGTGAATATTTCCCAGCCAATATTTTTATGTGAATGTGCTTGATGTGCTTCTACTGTTAAGACGGTGTTTAAAAGTAATACACCTTCATTAGCCCAATCTTGCAAGTGAGGTGTCGTTCTCTTACAACCTATATCGTCTTCTAATTCTTTATAAATATTTCTTAATGAAGGTGGGAATTTTGCGTCTGGTTGTACTGAAAAAGCTAAGCCATGCGCTTGATTCGGACCATGATAAGGATCTTGCCCGAGAATAACCACTTTCACATGATCTAAAGGTGTTAAATCAAATGCTTGATAAATATTTTCTCTATCAGGATAAATCGTCTTACTTTTATATGCTTCTTCTAAAAATGACTCCATTTCAGAAAAATCATGTTCAGATTTTATTTTATGAAATATTTGTTGCCAATCCATATTATTCACCTCAATAAAAATGATAACATAGCACTCAAGAAAAGGTCATAACTATTTTTTACAATTAAAAAACGTGATATGATAAAATATATGAATTATTGGGAGGAATCATCAATGGCATTAAAAAAAGTCTTAACAATAGCAGGATCAGACACAAGTGCTGGAGCTGGAATGCAAGCAGATTTAAAGACATTCCAAGAGCATGACACATATGGAATGGTTGCATTAACAGCAGTCGTTACAATGGACCCACAAACATGGTCACACGACGTAACACCATTACCTCTTGATTTACTAGATAAACAATTAAACACAGCTATTTCAATCGGACCAGATGCAATTAAAACAGGTATGCTTGGTTCTGAAGAAATTATTAAACGTGCACGTCAAACATATGACGAAGCAGACGCTGAAATTTTCGTAGTTGACCCTGTAATGGTATGTAAAGGTGAAGACGAAGTACTTAACCCGGGAAATACTGATGCAATGATTAAAGAACTATTACCAAAAGCAACAGTCGTTACACCAAATTTATTTGAAGCAGGTCAACTATCAGGTTTAGGTAAACTAACTTCAATTGATGATATGAAAAAAGCAGCAGAAAAAATCCACGAACTTGGTGCACAATATGTTGTCATTAAAGGTGGAAAAGCTTTAGAATCAGATAAAGCTTATGACTTATATTATGACGGACAAAAGCATGTCCTATTATCAACAGATAAATTCCAATCAAGTTATAACCACGGTGCAGGTTGTACATTCGCAGCAGCAACAACAGCTAACTTAGCAAACGGCGAATCACCAGAAGATGCAATCATACATGCAAAAGCATTCGTAGCATCAGCTATTAAAAACGGTTGGAAAATGAACGACTTCGTAGGTCCAGTAGATCACGGCGCTTCAAACCGTATCGAAAAAATAGAAGTATATACTGAAGAAGTATAATAAAAAGCTGTACGCATGTGCGTACAGCTTCATAATGTCGACAAGGTCTTAGACTTTGTTGGCATTTTTTTGTGGGGATGCTGGATTGGTGTTAGTTATGGAGGTATCGGGAGGATACAGCGAGCGTTGTGAACACTTCTGACCAAACTTGTTCATAACGGGGGCGTTAATTACAAAACTCGGCCGAAATGTTACTATGGACCGCCTTAGTTACAAAACTCGTAACAACTGTAAACATGGCACTCACTATTTGCACCTTCAACCAAAACTGCTTCTAAAAACACCAAACTATAAGTGTATAAATAATGAATACTAAAACAAAAAAGAAAAATGATTTTATCTTTTCAGATATTGGTATGAATATTAATAAATCTAGAGTTTATTAATAGCAATTTATTCGATTTTATACCACGCATTAACATTTTAAGATAAAAGTAATATATCATCTCCATGATCAAAATATTGACCATTTTTATCTTCAGCTAAGTAAAAATGATAGTTCCTTTTAGAATTTCGAGTTTTCAGATTCAGAATAACGTACATATCATTTTTTCAAAAAATCTATACCTGGTTTTAAATAAAATTATATAAAGTATTATCCTTCATAACAATCACCTTTCTAAAACTCTTTTTTTAAATATATAATTCTAGATACATAGTACGATACTAAATATATAATTATTCCTAAAAATATATAAATCATAGGTATTATAAAGTGTGTATCTTTAAGTATTAATGGGAATATTTTTTGAAATTGTTTAATTAATTCTTGAATAATAAAAACAAATAATAGCCCGATCATACCTCCGCCGATAACAATAGCATCTGATTTTTCTGGACCTAATAAGTACAAAAGTGGGAATACTAAACTACCTCCAAATAGTACAATAAATATCCCTAAACTTGCAGAATCTAAAAATTTTAAATTTTCCTCTTTTACAAAAAAATTGTCGTAAACAAAAAATATAAAAAATGATACAATAACTCCTATACTGGAATTAACAAAATAAAAAATATAATGACTAGTTACTATATTTTTTTTACTGACAGGTAGAGTTAAAACATATCTATCATATCCAGAACTATTTTCTTTCTTTATTATTTCTAAAGAAGGTAATGAAGTTAATAATAAAATAATCATTATAGCTATTGGTAATGATTTTTCTGATGAGAACCAAAGTAATACAAAAGCAACTAAACTAGCGATAAATATATAAGACAAGACACTTCTATGTACTAAGTAGTAGTTTGTAAGTAATAAACCTTTCATTTTACTCCCCCCCTGTTAGTAATAAAACCATTTCCTCTAAATCAATGGCTTTATACTCTATGTTTTTAGGTATATTAGATCTATCTGAAATTAGTATTTTTTTCTTATTGTTATGTAAAGTGGTTTGATAAATAATTATATTTTTCTCAACAATATTTGAATCTTCGACCTCTACAACTGCATAATTTTGCATAATATTCTCTTTACTATCTTTCAAAATTATTTTACCTTTTTTTAAAATAATTAAGTGTGTTGCTATCTTTTGAACATCCCCTAGTATATGAGAAGATAACAAAATAGCTCCATTGTTTATTTCATTATAGACTTGTAATTTTTCAAGAAGCTTATTTCTTGAGACAGGATCTAAACCTCCTGTTGCTTCATCTAATAGTAAAACTTTGGCATTATGAGCCATTGAGATTGAAACTGAGAGCTTCATAGACATTCCCCGTGATAAAGTGGATACTTTTTTATTTAAAGGTAAATCAAATTCTTTAAGTAAATCAAAATACTCATTTTGATTCCATTCACTGAATATTTCTTGAAAGACATTATTTAGTTGTTTAGCAGTCAAGTCTGATGGTAAATTAATAGCATCAAAGACTGTTCCTATTTTATTCTTTAAATTTATATTTAAATCTAAATCTTCGTTAAAAAACAAAACTAATCCTTCATCTTTTGAAATAAGGTTTAACAAAGTTTTAAATGTTGTAGATTTGCCAGCTCCATTTTCACCTATAAACCCTACAATTTCACCTTCATTAATTTCAAAATTCAAATTATCTAAAATTTTTTTATTATCTATACTTTTACTAAGATTTTCAACTTTTAGTAAGACCATCATTTTTCCTCTCTAACAAATAAAATTTGGCACAAATAGTTATTATTAACACAATCTTCACACAATTTCATATATTTGTAAACTATTTTAATATTAAAATAGTGTAAATATAATTATAATATTGACTAAAATAATTATAATTATAAATAAAACATCAATAATATCTCGGAGGGATTATTATGAAAAATATAATAAAAATTGATTGTGGTTTTACTGATTTTTATATATTTAATAATGAACAATGCACATTTAATTTATCTCATTATTTTGTATTTTTCTTCAATATGATGTTACTCTTTTTAACAAGAGTTCGTGCATATATGCACCAATCCCCTCACTATTATGAGTAGTGAGGTTTTATTTATGTTGGCTAGTCGCCTATTTTACTTATCATCACGATTGCGTAGCCAAAACTGCTCATAACAACAAGCTCATCACATGAAATTCTCACAACCAATCCCCAAATATAAGCAAAAGCCGAGACAACGTTTCTTGTCTCGGCTCCATTCATTACGATACGCACATGCGTACAGCTCTTTATTATGATTGCATGATACTAAATTCCGCTGTGACTTTTGCCACTTCTTTGCGGTTCTTAAATAATGTCATTTGATATTGATAAAATGCATTATCTCCCTCTTTAGTTTCATTTAAACATTCTAATTCTGCGATGTAATTTTCTAATGTCATGATACGTTCTGTCTGTTCAAACTCACTTTTAATTTGTTTAAGTTTTGTATCATTTCTCATAAATGGCTTAAAACTATTAAACTCTCGAAGTACGCTTAATAAGTATTGAACTGGCACTTCTTCATAGTACTGATATCCCATTATATTACAATAATCTAAAACCGCTTCATCGTTAAATGAAATGCGCATTGTTTCCAATAATTCCACCCGCCATTTCTTGAGGCTAATCTCAGTTGTAATTGTACTTTAAAGAGTATCATCATTCAAGTGAATTTTTACTATGACTTATTACTCTAAATGTCGTCTTCTTCCCTTAAATACGCATTATTATCTAGTATAACTTCTACATTAGGATGATTATACAAAACAGATGCTGGTAAGTCTGTTGTTATGTCACCTGTTAATAATCGTTTAATCGCTTCTGCTTTCTTCGGTCCATAAGCTAATAGAATTATACGTTTAGCTTTCATAATAGATTGAATACCCATAGAAATAGCTTGTTCTGGTACTTCTTCAATTGTTTCAAAATATCTACTATTCGCTTCTATTGTAGACTCTGTTAAATCAACAATACTTGTCACACTATCAAATGAAGTGCCTGGTTCATTGAAACCTATATGTCCATTTTCTCCAATACCAAGAATTTGAACATCTATTGGTCCTTCTTGATCTAATAATGCTTCATAACGTTTCGTTTCTGCATCTAAATCCTCTGCTGAACCGTTTGGTAAATGTATACGCGATTCGTTCCAAGATGGTAAATGATTAAAGAGTACGTCATGCATATATGTGTAGTAACTTTCTGGATGATCATAATCGATGCCAATATACTCATCTAAATTAAATGTCGTGATTTCACTCAAATCAATTTCATTAATTCTAATCAAGTTCACAAGTTGTTCGTATACACGAACCATCGTTCCACCAGTTGCTAATCCAAGCACACTTTTTTTATTTGAAATAATTTGCTTTAATAACTCATTCGCAACATAATGGCATGCTTCCTCTTTAGATCCTAAATTCATGATTTGCATAATTATCCCTCTATTTCTTTTATAAATCTTTTCGCTATTTCTAAAGGTCTCGTAATAGCGCCGCCAACGACTGTACAATGTACACCTAAATCTGTTACGCGTTTAAACATTTCAGGTGTAATAACATTTCCTTCTGCGATTACTTTTGCGTTAACATTATCTAATACATCTTTTAAAAATTGAAAATCATTTTCGTATAATACATGACCTTTTGTATATTCTGTATAACCTCTTAAAGTTGTACCAACATAGTCGAATCCTAATTTATCAGCCTGAATAGCTTCTTCTAAATCAGAGACATCTGCCATAATTTCAACATTTGGTGCATGCTCTCTAATATATGAAACAAGTTCTTCAAGTGACTCTTTAGGTCTTTCTTGTTTAGTTGCATCTAAAGCAATAACTTCACAACCACTTTCAATTAATTCATCGACTTCTTTTGAAGTTGCTGTGATAAATACTTTTGAACCTTCATAATCACGTTTTACTATTCCGATTACCGGTAAATCAACTTCTTCTTTAATAGCGATAATATCTTCTTTCGTATTCGCTCTAATACCTTTAGCACCTGCTTGAGATGCAGCTAACGCCATCTTACTCATAATAAAAGATGAATGTAATGGTTCATCCGGTAAAGCCTGACATGACACGATTAATCCTTGTGGTAACATTTATAAAAACACTCCTTATTGATTTTCTAACGCTTCTTCTACTTCATTTTTTATAGTCGTAACATGTGGACCATAAATAATTTGAATACCCGTTCCTTTTTTGACGATACCTCTTGATTCTGTCGTCTTAATGAGATCTTCGTTGAACAAATGCTCATCATTAATCGTTACACGTAATCTTGTTGCGCAACAATCGACTGTATCTATGTTTTCTTTTCCACCTAAACCTTTAATGATTGTTTCGGCACGTTCACTTGCTTCAACAGTTTGAACCGCTTCACTATCTTCACGTCCTGGTGTCTTAAAGTTAAATTTCGTAATTAAAAATCTAAAAGTCACATAGTATAAGAAGAACCAAACTATACCGATCGGAATGACTAATAAATAGTTCGTCTTACTATTCCCTTGTAACACACCGAAGAGGATATAATCAATGAATCCGCCACTAAAGGTTTGACCGACAGTGATGTTAAATATGTCAGCCATCATAAATGCTAAACCATCAAATATTGCATGGATAACATATAATACTGGAGCAATGAATAAGAAACTAAATTCAAGTGGTTCTGTAATACCTGTTAAGAATGATGTTAATGCTGCAGAAAGCATTAAGCCACCTACTACTTTTTTCTTCTCTGGTTTAGCTGTGTGGTAAATTGCTAAAGCTGCACCAAGCAATCCGAACATCATTGTTATAAAGCGACCAGACATGTATCTTGAAATACCTGAATAATAATGTGTTAAATCTGCATCTCCTAATTGTGCGAAGAAGATATTTTGAGTCCCTTGTATGATTTTCCCGTTGATTTCCATCGTACCACCAAGTGCAGTTTGCCAGAATGGTAAGTAGAATATATGATGTAAGCCAAATGGCCCAAGCATACGTAATATAAATCCATAAATAAACGTCCCGATGACACCTGTTTTATTAACAAGACCACCCGCATTAAATATCCAACCTTGAATCGTTGGCCAAACAAAGAACAAAATAACACCTAGTACGATTGACGCAATTGACGTTACAATCGGTACAAATCTCGATCCACCAAAGAACCCTAAGAACGGTGGCAATGTGATTTTGTTATATTTATTGTGTAGCATGGCAGTCATAATACCGACGATAATCCCACCGAACACACCTGTTTCGACAGTTTGAATACCTAGTACCATACCTTGTCCTGCTTTAGCTAATGCTTCTGGTGCTGCAACATTATCCGTAATCGTTAATAATGCGTTCATCGTCGCATTCATAATTAAGAATCCTAACATTGCTGCTAAACCTGCTGTACCTTTATCACTTCTTGCTAAGCCTATCGCAACCCCGATTGCGAATAATACTGGTAAATTCGCAAAAACGATATTCCCCGCTGATGACATCAAAATAAATATATACTGTAATAAATCTACGTCTAAAATCGGATATGCTTTAATTGTGTTTGGATTACTTAAAGCACCACCTATACCTAATAACAACCCTGCTGCAGGTAAAATTGCTATGGGTAACATAAATGATTTCCCGAATTGCTGTGCTTTATCAAAAATTTTACTCATTCGAACACCTACCTCCCTATTTATCCTAAATATAACACCACGAAAATTACAGTCAACTTTATTAATTGTTTTGAAAAATATTTTCAATTATAATGTTATTTATTCTATAAATTGAGGTGTCCTTCATGAATTTTGAAAATCGTATTCAACAATTTTCATACCTTTTCACAAAGTCCGATGAAAAGATTGCTAGATTTATACTCGATCATCCAGTTGGCGATCATTTTTCAACAATTACTTCTTTAGCTTATGCAATTGGTGTATCAACTTCTAGCATTACAAGATTTAGTCATAAATTGAACTATCAACATTTTCAAGATATGAAGTTCAATATTCAACAAACTTATGAGAAGACAGATATTCAAAACGTTCCACTCATTAAAAGAATCCACGAATATCATCAAACGCTTATACAACAAACAGGAGAATTTATATCTAATGATAAAATTAATCAACTGATTGATATATTGACCAATAGCCGACAAACGCTTTTTGCAGGTTTAGGAAGTTCTGGTTTAACGGCAACTGAATTCTATTATCGAACGATGAGAATGGGCATAGCTGGAAGTTCTGTAACTGATGCGCATCAAATGAAAATTGGCGCTTCGCTATTAAATAGAAATGATGCGTTAATTGCTTTTTCTAATAGTGGCAAGACAGAAGAACTGATTAATGCTGCGAAAATTGCGAAATCTCAAGGGGCAACTGTTATTGCGATTACAAACTATGCTGGCAGTGAGCTGACTGCTTATTCTGACATTGTCATCATGACGATTGATCAAACGAGAGTGAACGATAGACAATTCATTAATACACAAATTTCAGCACATTTCTTGATTGATGTGGTCAGTTATATGTTGTTAGAGCGCCAAGATAATATGAATCTTTATCAGCATACGAGAGATGTCATACTTCAAGACAATAAATCATAACTTGTGAGCAGAATGTATATAAATTTACTCAAGAATTTAGTAGAATAGTAAAGTATATACTATGAGGAGTGAAAGGCATGGAATTAATTCAAGTAGATCAAGTACAATCACTAATATCGGAATATGAAAATAAGCCAGTTTATCTCCATGTAGAAACAACAAATGGTGCTTATGCAAACCATTTTGATAGCAAAGTATTTAATGCTGGTACATTTTTAAGAAATATTCAAGTTACTTTTACACACGCACATTTAACGGGCGGTAATAAAGAACCTTATCGTGTTGGTTTAAAATTAGACAACAATGGTTGGGTTTATGTTCAAGGATTAACACATTATGAAGTAACTGAAAATAACGAACTATTAATAGCGGGACTAAATTATGAAGGACAACTTGCTGCAACTTTAGAAATTAGTAGCAATCCTTTCAAGGATTAAGAGGTGAATACAATGAATGACGAAAGACAAGTATTAGTTATTTTTCCACATCCAGACGACGAAGCATTTGGAACATCTGGTACATTAAGTAAGTTCGTGGACAATGGTACACCAGTAACTTACGCATGTTTAACGTTAGGACAGATGGGCCGTAACCTAGGTAACCCACCTTTTGCTACACGTGAATCTTTACCATTTATAAGAGAACGTGAATTAGATGCAGCAGCTGAAGCGATCGGTATCACAGATTTAAGAAAAATGGGCTATAGAGATAAAACAATCGAATTTGAACCTAAAGATGAATTAGATAATATGGTAAAATCATTAATAGATGAACTTAACCCATCATTGATTATTTCATTCTATCCTGGTTATTCCGTTCACCCTGACCATGAAGCAACTGCAGAATCAGTTGTAAGAACAGTCAGTCGTATGGAAGCATCAGCAAGACCTAAATTACACCTTGTGGCATTTAGTAATGACACATACAGCGATTTAGGAGAACCGGATATTAATATAGATATTACTGGATATGAAGAACGCAAGATGAAGGTCCTTCAAGCTCATGCGTCTCAAACAGGTCCAATGTTACAAAACCTTGCTTCAAATACTCAAGAAGGTGAAGCAGCTAAAGATATGTGGATGAAGACAGAACATTTCTGGACATATCATATTGAATAGATAGTGGAGGCAATGTGAATGACACAATTAGATTTATCAACACGTGAAGCGCGCTGGAAATATTTCGGTTCAGTTGACCCTATTAAAGGTACGAAACCAACTGAAAAAGAAAAGATGCCTGATTTACAAAGCTCTAAGAAAGATTTCCTGTTCGAAATTGAACATGTTGGTATCAAGAACTTAATTTACCCTGTAAGAATTGATGATTTTCAAACAGTTGGAAACTTCGAATTTTCAACTAGTTTAAATCAAGACGAAAAAGGTATTAATATGAGCCGTATTATCGAAAGTGTTGAAAAACATTATGATAACGGTGTAAAACTAGATTTCGATCATCTAACAACATTATTAAATACACTACAAACTGCAATGATTCAAAATACTGCATCAGTAAATGTAACAGCAAAATGGTTCTTTAACCGCTTTAGCCCAGTTACAAACCAAAAGGCAGTCGGTCATGCAGATATTAGATATATCTTATCCGTTTCAGAAGATAAAATAATAAAGAAATCTTTAGGTATAGAAGTACCTGTAACAACGTTATGCCCATGTTCTAAAGAAATTAGTGAATACTCTGCTCATAATCAGCGTGGTATCATCACAGTCCTAATTGATTTAGATCCAGAAGTAAGCCTACCAGATAACTACAAAGATATTGTATTAGACGGTATGGAGGCTAACGCAAGTTCAATGCTATATCCAATCTTGAAACGAACTGACGAAAAAGCTGTAACAGAAAGAGCATATGAGAATCCAAGATTTGTAGAAGATTTAATTAGATTAGTAGCAGCTGATTTAGTAGAATTAGAATGGATTCAAGGATTCGAAATCGAATGCCGAAACGAAGAATCTATACATCAACACGACGCATTCGCAAGATTAAAATATACTAAGTAATTTAAATAGAGAACGGACCGACGTATAAAGTCGGTCCTTTTTTTGGGGTTGTGGACCGTTAATTTTTCGTATCGGTCCATATTTCCCACTCCCATCCCGACATTTCCACCATTCTCTATAAAGAAAAGAGCAACAGCCTAAGCTGTTGCTCTCCTCTTATTATGAATTTACTTCTTCTGTTTCAATCCATGGGTTATTTTGTATTAATTTTGTGATTTGTTCTGTAAATAATTTAACGCGTAATTTAATATCATCTACATCTACATAATATGTGCCGTCTTCTGTTTTACCATAATCTGCATCTTGTGTTGAGATTTGAACTGGTACTGCAATACCTAATAAGTTTCTCATAATAATACGTAAATGTGATAATGGTTCTGTACTGCGCATACCACCACTGTTACATATTAAGCCAACAGGTTTCATTTTAAATTGATCCATCGTTAAATGATCTAATGCATTTTTCAGTATACCTGAATATGAACCGTGATAATTTGGTGTACCGATAATTATTGCATCGGCTTCTTCAGCTTTCTCACGTAATTCATTTACATTATCTTTAACGCGTTCGTCATTTAAATGCTTGCCTGATACATCTAAAAACGGTATTGGTTTATCATATAAATCAACCAATGTTACTTCTGCACCTTGTTCTTCTAAATTACCTCGAACAAATTGTGCTAATGCATGTGTATGTGAATATTGTTTTGCGCTACCTACAATAAGTAATACTTTCAATGTTGTCACCTCAAAATTTTAATGATTATCATTACGGACCATTATAACATACAAAAAAACTATGAATTTAAATTTATAGAAAAATCATTCTTTTGGACGATGTTTTAGCGGTCATAATCTTTGAGTGCATGTATAATCGCTTTACCTACACCACTGTGTTCATTAGTGTCTGTAACATAATCTGCTATCTCTTTAACTTCGGGTGCACCATTTTCCATGGCAACTGCATAGCCTGCTTTTTCTAACATAGAAACGTCATTTAAATTATCACCAATTGCCATTACATCTGACATTGGGATGTTTAATTGATTTGCGATTTCTTCTAAAGCAATACCTTTTTGAGCATCTGAATGCGTAATTTCGATATTCCCTCTTGATGATGAAGATACAGCTAAGCTTTTTGATTCTGAAATTTCAGCTTTGGCTCTATCAATTTTAGATAAGTCACTCGCGAATGCTAATATTTTCAAAATGATTTCGCCTGGTCTATTTTTGATTTCATCGTAGCTATCAACCGTTTTTAAAGTACCGTTGTCAATTCTACTTTGAATGTTGGCACGAATTTTTTTAACATCTGCTTTTTGACCAGCTTTTTCAGCGATATCAACGTAGATTTCTAAATCTTTTTCTGGGTCTTCTGTATATATACCAAAGTTTGTATATACTTGATAATAAATATCTTCTTTATTTAAGACGCCTGTGATTTTGTTGATTAATGGACGTGTTAATTTAGATGTATGAACGATGTTGAATTCTTCATCCCTTACTTCTGCACCATTCAAACAAATATATGGTAATGTTAAATCTGTTTTTTCAATTGGACTGTTTGCTTCATAAAATGCTCTACCCGTAGCTATAACGACAGTTATCCCTTTAGATTGTGCATACTTTATTGCTTCATAATTTTCATTAGAAACTTCATGTGCAGCGTTTAATAAAGTACCATCCATATCTGTTGCGATTAACTTAATCATGAAAGTAACCTCTTTTCTTTATATTCAACATAAATTTTAACAAATAACAGTAATAATCTCTATGAATCTGTATTATTCTGCTTAATTTGTTTTTTTAAAATCCTTTTTTCCTTAAAAAATGTTCGTAACATGTCACCACATTCTTGTTCGAGTATCCCTCTTTCAACTGTAGAACGATGATTGAAGCGTGTATCTTCAATTAAATTCATTAAGCTACCACTACAACCGCCTTTTAAATCTGTCGCGCCGTAAACGACATGAGGAATTCTACTCATAACAATAGCGCCTGAACACATCACACAAGGCTCTAACGTGGCATATAATGTTGTCTCTTCAAGACGCCATGAATTAAGATGCTTGGCCGCTTCTTGTATCGCAATCATCTCAGCATGCGCTACAGGACTTTGATCATGTTCTCTTAAATTATGCCCTCTGCCAATTACTTCATTTTTATAAACAATTATTGCGCCAATCGGTACTTCATCCATAGCCCAAGCTTTTTTTGCTTCTTCAATTGCAAGTTTCATATATTTTTCATGCACGTCACATTTCACTCCGTTTAATTTGTGATAGAATAGGTATGTCTATTTTAACATCTGGAGAGATATATATGAAAAAAACCTTTATCGCAATTGAAGGACCTATCGGCGTCGGGAAAAGCTCTTTAACGAAAAAGCTTGCTGAAGCGCTCCATTACACTGAAGAATTTGAAATTGTTGATGAGAATCCATACTTAAGTGATTTTTATGACGATATTTCTAAGTGGAGCTTTCAAACCGAAATGTTCTTCTTGTGTCATCGTTACAAACAGTTAACCGATTTAGAAAATATTAACGGTATTGTGAGCGACTATCATATCTTTAAAAATAAGATTTTCGCTAAAAACACATTAAATGAAACTGAATTTGATAAATTTAGTAGAATTTATGATATCTTAACTGAAGATATTCGCATGCCTGACCAAATTATCTTTCTCGATGCATCCCTCGAAGTACTTCAACAACGAATTGCCCATCGAAATAGATCATACGAAACTCAAATTGAAAATGATTATTTAGCTCAACTTAAACGTGACTATAATCAATTTTATGAAGAAGTAAAAAATGAAATTGATGCCATTCAAATCGATACTTCTCATTTAGATTTCGTGAATAACACCGCAGATTATCAACAAGTCTTAAACTTATTACAACCTTTGATTGGAGAGATTATACATGACAAATAAAGTCATACCAAATGATGCTATCATCACAATTGCTGGTACTGTTGGTGTTGGAAAATCATCTTTAACACAAGCACTTAGCGAACGACTAAACTTCAAGACTTCTTTTGAAAAAGTCGATAACAACCCTTATTTAGAAAAATTTTATCACGACTTCGAACGTTGGAGTTTCCATCTACAAATTTACTTTTTAGCAGAACGCTTTAAAGAACAAAAGAGAATGTTCGAATATGGTGGCGGATTTATCCAAGACCGTTCAATATATGAAGACGTTGATATATTTGCTAAAATGCACGAAGAACAAGGCACAATGACGGAAGAAGATTATGCGACGTATAGAGAATTATTTGAAGCAATGGTTATGACACCTTACTTCCCTAAACCTGATGCATTAATCTATTTAGAATGTGACTATAATGATGTTATCCAACGTATCCAAAGACGTGGACGTCAAATGGAAATTGAAACAGATGAAGCATACTGGAAAAAATTATTCTCACGTTACGATAATTGGATTAATAACTTTACAGAATGTCCAGTTGTACGTGTAAATATTAACGACTATGACTTATACGAAGATCCAGATTCCATTAACCATATTATAGATAAAATTGCGCATGTCATTGAAACACACCGTTCAATCGATACACGCGTGAAATAATAAAAAGGCCATAAACATGCTGTTATTAGCATATTTATGGCCTTTTATTTTATTTACTCCATTCCGCTTCTTGTGCGTAAAATTCATTAATATCTTGATAAATAAAGTCTGCTTCTGATAAATCTTCTTTATTACCCGTACCGCTCAGAACGCCAATAACTTTCTTGAAGTGTGCATTCTTACCCATTTGTATATCTGTTGGTGTATCGCCTATAATCACAATTTCATCTGGTGATGCTTTCCATTTTTCATAAAATGCTTCTACCATTTTTGGATTTGGCTTTTGATAACCGTTAATAGATGCTGTTATTTTTTCATCTATTAAATGACCTACACCTGCATCTTGAATAAATCGATTTGTCCCGTCGATATCATCACTTGTTATAATTGCGATTTGGTATGACTTCTCTTTAAATGCTGTTAATGTTTCTACCATTCCTTCTATAACGATCGTTTCTGGTTCGTACTCTGCGATTAAATCTTTGCTTAATTGTACTGTCCAGTCTTCAATTTCTTTTGGATCAGCATTCTCTGCAAATTGTGTAAACACACGTACGATATCAGCTAACGTTCCAGATGCTAATATACCACTTGATAGAAATTGTCCATCTACATATCCTAACGCTTCTTGTAATGATTGTTTTTGCTCTATATGATATTTCTCTACAAAGCGATCAATCATCACAAGTGATATTTCAGACCATGTTTCATCAAACTTAAGCAATGTCCCATCTTTATCAAATAATAACCATTTAATCATCACTTTACTCCTTTAAAAAAGAGCCTGCTACAGATACTGTCTCAGACTCTCTTCTTATTATTGAATTTATTTACACAATTTCAATGTGGCTTTCTTGTCCTACAACAACTCTCCAACCATGTTTATCTTCTTTCTTACCTGTTTGGATTGCTGTATATTCATCAAATAACGTTTGAGTAACCGGACCGATTTCATTATTATTAATTGTAATTTCAGCTTCTTCGTATTTTAGGAATCCTACTGGAGAAATAACTGCTGCAGTTCCTGTTCCAAAAATTTCTGTTAAACGACCGTCATGATGAGCATTTATAATATCATCAATAGATAATCGTTTCTCTTCAGTTTCATAACCTAACTCTTGAGCAAGTTCGAGAACTGTTTTACGTGTAATACCTGGTAAAATACTACCATTCAACTCAGGTGTTACAACTTTACCATCGATGACGAAGAATATATTCATACTTCCGACTTCTTCGATGTATTTTTGTTCAACGCCGTCTAACCATAATACTTGATCAAATCCAAGTTCATTAGCACGTGTTTGCGCGATTAAACTTGCTGCGTAGTTACCACCACATTTAGCAAATCCAACGCCACCTCTTACAGCACGTACATATTCATCTTCAACATATATACTTGTTGGTTTCATTTGATCATCACCGTAATAAGCGCCTACTGGAGAAAGTATTACTAAAAATTCATAGTCCGTAGAAGAACGCACACCTAAGTATGGTTCAGTTGCATATACAAATGGTCTAACATATAAAGATTGACCTTCTCCACTTGGAATCCAATCGCGCTCTAAATCAATAAGTTGAATTAAACCGTTCAACACTTTTTCTTCATCGATTTGAGGCATTTCAAGTCTTTTTAAAGATAAATTAATTCGCTTGAAATTTTGGTCAGGTCTGAATAACGTAACTTCATCACCATCTTTATATGCTTTCATTCCTTCGAACACTGTTTGTCCATAATGAAGACCTTGTGCACTTGGTGACAACGTAATCGGCCCATATGGAATTATTTTTGGCTCTGACCAGCCTTCACCCTGTTTATATGACATAGATAGCATATAATCAGTAAAGATTTCGCCAAAGACCAAATTTGAAAAATCCGGTTTCTCTTTAAGCTGTTCACGCTTTTCTACGTAAAATGTTTCTGTCATAATGATTCCTCCTAGGCTAATTAATAATTAATGTTATCAAGTATATCAGTCATAGAGGTGTTATTCAATGAATTTTTGGAAAATTTAAAAAATATACACAATAAAATTACTGCTTAGCTAAATTATCTTTTTCTTCAATAGCTTTAAGCATTAATGAAGTCATTTTTTCTAAATCATAAGTTGGTGAGAAATCCCACTCTTCTTTCGCACAAGTTGAATCAATAGAATTTGGCCAGCTATCAGCAATTGCTTGTCTTTCTGGATCCACATCATAACCTAATTCGAAATCAGGCATATGTTTTTGGATAGCAGCTTTAATTGTCTCAGGATCAACACTCATTGCGCTCACATTATATGCATTACGGTTAATTAATCGTGAACTATCCGCTTCCATCAATTTAATGATTGCATCAATAGCATCATCCATGAACATCATATCCATAAATGTACCTTTATCTATATAGCTGTCGTATCTTCCTTCTCTGATAGCTTTGAAATAAATTTCCACTGCATAGTCAGTTGTACCGCCACCTGGTTCTTTAACATAAGAGATTAACCCAGGAAATCTCATACTTCTCGTATCTACGCCAAATTTCGTGTAGTAATAGTCACATAATAATTCCCCAGCTACTTTGTTTACACCATACATTGAAGTTGGTCTTTGAATTGTAACTTGTGGTGTCATATCTTTAGGTGTATTTGGTCCAAACGCACCGATTGAACTTGGTGTGAAGAATTGCATATCGAATTCACGTGCTATTTCAAGTGCATTCACTAATCCACCCATATTTAAATTCCAAGCGAATAGTGGATTCTTTTCAGCAGTTGCTGAAAGTAATGCTGCCATATGCATTAAAGTATCTGCATTGAAGTTTTCAACTAATTCATGAAATCTTTCTTGATCTGTAACATCTAAAATTTCAAATGGTCCATTGTTAATTTCGCTGTCACTTTCTGGTTCTCTAATATCAGTCGCTAATACATTTTCATTACCATATTTATTTCTTAGCTTTATAACTAATTCTGTCCCTATTTGTCCTAACGCCCCAGTGATTATTATCTTTTTCATTTTAAATCCTCCTGTATTGTTGAAATGTTCATTTGTGCGCTCAATAAATACAAAAGCGCTTTCTTCAATGATATTTTACTATATTTTTACCGTTTTGTATACTTCAGAAGTACATAAGAATGATAAATTAAGTTACCTAATACAAAAAAACAATCGTATTGTAATACATAAGTTGAGAATAAAATGTTAGTTACGGTACGTTTCGTTACAAAAGTTCAGAGTTTTGTTACTAACAGCACCCTTAATTACAAAAGTTCAGAGTTTTGTTACTAACAGCTCCCTTAATTACAAAAGTTCAGAGTTTTGTTACTAACGCCCTCCTTAATTACAAAAGTTCAGAGTTTTGTTACTAACAGCACCCTTAGTTACAAAAGTACGGAGTTTTGTTACTAACAGCCCCCTTAATTACAAAAGTACTAAGTTTTGTTACTAACTCAAACTATCAAATTAAAAGCGCATGGGACGTATACATTTGTCCCATGCGCTTGATGAAATATTAATTATAGTAATCCTAATTCTTTACCGATTTTTTCATAAATATCAATTGCTTGATCTAGTTGTTCTTTAGTGTGAGCAGCTGTTGGCATATTTCTTACACGGCCAGTACCTCTTGGAACTGTTGGGAATACGATTGCTTTCGCATATACACCTTCGTCCATTAATCTCTTACTAAATGTTTGAGCTTTTTTCTCTTCACCGATAATTACAGGTGTAATTGGTGTTTCTGAATGACCAATATCGAAGCCTTTTGCTTTTAAGCCTTCTTTTAAGTAATTAGCGTTATCCCATAATTTATCATGTAATTCTGTAGAAGCCATTAATTTTTTCACTGATTCTGTAATAGCTTTAGTGTCTCCAGGTGCTAATGAAGTTGAGAATAAGAATGGTCTTGAAGCAACTTTTAACCAGTCGATTAAATCTTTAGTACCAGCTACATAACCACCTACAACTCCAATTGCTTTTGATAGTGTTCCGATTTGGAAATCAATTTTGTCTTGAAGTCCGAAATGTTTAACTGTACCTGCGCCTTTACCCATTACACCAGAACCATGCGCGTCATCAACATATGTGATTAAACCAAATTCTTCAGCAATTTCTACAATTTCAGGTAATTTTGCTACGTCTCCATCCATTGAGAATACGCCATCTGTAATGTACATAACTTTATTATATTGACCTGATTCAACCGCTTCTTTAGCTTTCGCTCTTAAATCATCCATATCTGAGTGATTAACACGAATAATTTTCGCTTTAGATAAACGACATCCATCAATAATTGAAGCATGGTTTAATTCATCAGATAAGATTGCATCATTTTTATTCATAACAGCTGAAATAGCAGCCATGTTACAGTTAAAGCCTGATTGGTATGCAATTGCACTTTCAGTACCTTTGAACTGAGCTAAAGTTTCTTCAAGTTCTCTATGCAAGTCTAATGTACCATTAATTGTACGTACTGCCCCCGCACCTACACCGTGAGAATCTATCGCATCTTTAGCAGCTTTCTTTAAATCTTCATCTGTTGCTAATCCAAGATAGTTATTTGAAGATAAGTTAATGTAATTTTTACCTCCAATTGTAATCTCAGCACCATTTGCACCTTCAACGACATCAATCTCGTTATATAGACCATTGTCTTTTAATTCATTTAAATTTGTTTGTAAGAATGAATCTAATGTTTGTACCATTTAAACCTTCTCCTTTAGCACTTTTTCTCAATCATAACACATCAAAATCAAAGAATTAAGCGTTATCATCTCAAATTGAATTGTTTAAATTTTCTATAAATTTTGCTACAATTATCATATTATATTTTTAAAGAACTGAAAGAAGGTTTATGAATGGTTAATTGGAAAGAAGAAGTAGATAAAAAATTCGATCGACTTGTAGACATCAGAAGATATATGCATAAAAATCCTGAACTATCCTATCATGAGGAAAAAACTCATGATTTTATTTTATCTGAATTAAAGAAACTAGATAAATTAGAGATTAAAGCGCCAGTCGGGGAACGTGGTATTGTCGCTAAATTAAAAGGGAATGAACCTGGTCAAACGATCGCATTTCGTGCAGACTTTGATGCTTTACCTATTCAAGATGAAAAAGACGTACCTTATAAATCGACTGTTGATGGTGTAATGCATGCTTGTGGTCATGATGGTCATACCGCTACACTCTTAACATTCTGTGAAATACTGCATGAACATCAACATTTGCTTAAAGGGAATGTTGTTTTTATTTTTCAATATGCAGAAGAGTTAAGTCCTGGCGGTGCTAATCCAATGGTTGATGATGGTGCATTAGAAGGTGTCGATAAAGTTTATGGAAACCATTTTTGGAGTGGTCATGAAACATCTTCAATTAAGACACGTCCTAATGAAATGATGGCATCACCTGACTACTTTGAAGTGACCATTCAAGGTAAAGGTGGTCACGGTGCTAAACCTCATACATCAATCGATCCGATTGTAATCGTAGCTGAATACATTTCTAGCATCCAAAAAATCATTTCTCGAAACATAGACCCAATTGATCGAGGTGTGATTACAGTTGGGAAAGTAGATGCGGGTACTGCATTTAATGTTATTAGTGATACGGCTACTTTAGCGGGTACTGTTAGAACGTTTAAACCAGAAGTTAAAGACACAATAGAGGCTGAGCTTGAACGTGTCTTAAAAGGAATTTGTTTAGCCAATAACGCGACTTATGACTTTGAATACCGTAGAGGCTATCCTACAGTCGTCAATCACGAAGAACAATATGAAGTGGTTAAAGAAGCTGCTGAGCGCTTAGATTTAACTTATGAAGACATCCCTCCTATGATGATAGGTGAAGATTTCTCATACTACTTACTTAATCGTCCAGGTTGTTTCTTCCTAACAGGTAGTGGTAATGAAGATAAAGGCTCAACTGCCCCACACCATCACCCTATGTTTGATTTAGACGAAGAAGCGATGAAGACGACGACACAAATGTTTATTCAAGTACTTGAGATAGAAGGTGTTCTATAAGAATGAAAAATATTTTATTACAAAAAGTTGAAGACTATTATGATGAAATGATTGAAATCAGAAGATATTTACATATGAATCCAGAATTATCTTTTGAAGAAGTGAAGACACCTGCTTATATTGCACATTACTTAAGAGAATTAGGCATTGACGTTCGTGAAGGCGTCGGAGGACGTGGTGTTGTAGGTACATTAAACAAGGATAAAGAAGGTCCTACATTAGCGATTAGAGCTGATTTTGATGCATTACCTATCCAAGATGAAAAAGAAGTACCTTACAAATCAACTGTTGATGGTGTCATGCACGCTTGTGGTCACGATGCCCATACGGCTGTATTGTTAATGACTGCGAAAATTTTATCTGAACATAAAGATGAAATTAATGGTCGCGTCGTCTTTATTCACCAACATGCTGAAGAAGTCGATCCTGGTGGTGCTATTCAAATGATTGCTGACGGGTGTTTAACAGGCGTTGATGCGATTATCGGGCAACATGTATCTAGTCATTTAGATGTTGGTAAAATTGGCTATAAATACGGTACTACAACAGGTATACCAGATGATTTTTGGATTACTTTGAAAGGTAGAGGTGGACATGCTGCTCATCCAGATCAATTGATTGATCCACTCGCTGCAGGTATACAATTGTGTAACGATTTACAATACATTGTTTCACGTAAAACAAGTGCACTCTCTCCTGCCGTTCTATCTATTACAATGTTTAATGCTGGAGAAACGAATAATGTCATACCAGATACATGCAAAATTGGTGGAACGATTAGAACTTTCGACTCAGATACACAAAATAGTGTCATAGAAGGATTTAAGAAAGTATTAGAAGGCATTGCGACTTCTACCGACGTTACTTATGACTTAAAATATAGTAAAGGGTATCCTCCTGTCATAAACACGGAGCGTGAAACTGATCTTATATTAGAAGCGACTAAAGAAATTGATAGCGTTGAAGAACTCGTAGAATTAGAAGCAAGTCTAGGTGGAGAAGATTTTTCTTATTATCAACAGCGTGTTCCCGGTGCATTTTTCTATACAGGCACGAGAAACGAGCATTTCAAAGCCGATTTCCCTCATCACCATCCAAAGTTTGATATTGATGAGCAAGGCTTAATAAACGCTGTACGCATCTTCTTACTCACAACATTTAAGTTTATGGAAAGGAATGATATTCATGACATTAACGACTGAAGTTAATCAATACATGGATGAATTAATAGAAATTAGAAGACATTTACATCAGCATCCCGAACTTTCTTTTCAAGAAGAAAATACAAAGAAATACATAGCTGATTATCTTGAAAACCTTGGAATTGAAGTTAAAAGAGATGTCGGTGGTAATGGCTTATTAGGTTATATTAAAGGTGGACATGAAGGACCAACGATTGCATTAAGAGCTGATTTTGATGCATTGCCAATTCAAGACGAGAAAGATGTACCTTATAAATCTAAAGTAGACGGTGTGATGCATGCTTGTGGTCATGATGCCCATACAGCAAGTTTACTCATCACTGCAAAAATTCTTAAAAAGCACGAGCAAGATATTCATGGGAATGTCGTGTTAATCCATCAACATGCTGAAGAGTCACTTCCTGGTGGCGCTAAAGCGATGGTAGAAGCTGGTGCACTCGATGGTGTGGATTATGTCTTCGGAACACATACAGCAAGTCATATTGACGCGAATAAAGTTGGATTTTGTTCTGGACCAGCATATGCTGCAGCTGATTCATTTGAAATTGATATACAAGGACTAGGCGGACATGGTGCTATGCCTCAACTAGCTAAAGATCCAATCGTTGCTGCATCTTCATTGATTGTCCAAGCACAAAGTATCGTTTCAAGAACAGTAGATCCATTAGAATCGGCTGTCGTAACGTTCGGTACATTTAAAGGTGGTAATGCATTCAATGTTATCGCGGATAAGGTTCAATTATCAGGCACTATTAGAACGTATTTACCATACGTTAAAGATCAAATTAAAGAACGTTTGAACGGTATATTAAACGGTATCGAATCAAGTTATGGTGTTAAATGTCATTTGAAATATCACGATGGCTATCCACCAGTAGTAAATCATGAGAAAGAAACAGAATGGGCTAAAAAACTTGCTTCCGAAATTGATTCAGTTGAAGAAGCTTTCGATTTCCCTCCTTCTTTAGGTGGCGAAGATGTTGGTTATTTCTTACAACACGTTCCAGGAACATATTTCTTTACTGGTGTAGGTAACGAAGCACTTAAAGCGACTTATCCGCATCACCATCCAAAATTCGATTTAGATGAACAATCACTACAAAATAGCGTCAAATTATTCTTATCTATTATTGAACATAGTGATAAATTAGAAAAATAAGCAATTAAAAAAACCGAGACAACTTAATGTCTCGGCTTTTATTTTGTTTAATCAAGTTTATTCAATATCGAATTAAGCTTCGATGATTGTAACAACGCCTGATCCAACTGTACGTCCACCTTCACGGATTGAGAAACGAGTACCGTCTTCAATAGCGATTGGTGAAATTAATTCAACGTCCATTTCAACGTTGTCGCCAGGCATAACCATTTCAATACCTTCTGGTAAGTTAACTACACCAGTTACGTCAGTAGTACGGAAATAGAATTGTGGGCGGTAGTTTGTGAAGAATGGAGTATGACGTCCACCTTCGTCTTTAGATAATACATAAACTTCAGCTTTGAATTTAGTGTGAGGTGTGATTGAACCTGGTTTAGCTAATACTTGACCACGGTTAACGTCTTCACGAGCAACACCACGTAATAATGCACCGATGTTATCTCCAGCTTCAGCGAAGTCTAATAATTTACGGAACATTTCAACACCAGTTACAGTTGTTTTAGAAGATTCTTCAGTTAAACCGATGATTTCAACTTCTTCACCAACAGTGATTTGACCACGTTCAACACGGCCAGTAGCAACAGTACCACGACCAGTGATTGAGAATACGTCCTCAACTGGCATCATGAATGGTTTGTCAGAGTCACGTTCTGGAGTTGGAATGAATGTATCAACAGCTTCCATTAATTCCAGGATTTTATCTTCGTAAGCTTCGTCGCCTTCTAATGCTTTTAATGCTGAACCAGCAATTACAGGAACGTCGTCGCCTGGGAAGTCATATTCAGATAATAAGTCACGAACTTCCATTTCAACTAATTCTAATAATTCTTCATCGTCAACCATGTCAACTTTGTTTAAGAATACTACTAATGCAGGAACACCTACGTTACGTGATAAAAGAATGTGCTCACGAGTTTGAGGCATTGGACCGTCAGCAGCAGATACTACTAAGATACCGCCGTCCATTTGAGCAGCACCAGTGATCATGTTTTTAACATAGTCAGCGTGTCCTGGGCAGTCAACGTGCGCATAGTGACGTTTTTCAGTTTCATATTCGATGTGTGAAGTATTGATTGTAATACCACGTTCTTTTTCTTCTGGAGCGTTATCGATTTGGGCGTAAGAACGAGCTTCTCCGTCACCAGAACGTTTTGCTAATACAGTTGCGATAGCAGCTGTTAAAGTAGTTTTACCATGGTCAACGTGACCGATAGTACCAATATTGGCATGTGTTTTTGAGCGATCAAATTTTTCTTTAGCCATTATAAAATCTCTCCTATTCATATTAAAAATTATTTTTTATTTAATCCTCATGATGGTTACTCACCATCATGAGGATAACCTATAGTTAATTTATAAATCATTTTGAGGAAAAAATCAATTTATTAAAGCGAATGTATTATTCACCTTTGTTTTTCTTGATAATTTCTTCAGAAATTGATTTAGGAACTTCTTCGTAGTGGTCAAATACCATAGTATAAGTACCACGACCTTGAGTGTTAGAACGTAAGTTTGTAGCGTAACCGAACATTTCTGAAAGTGGAACAAATGCACGAACAACTTGAGCGTTACCGCGTGCTTCCATACCTTCAACACGTCCACGACGACTTGTTACGTCACCCATGATGTCTCCCATGTACTCTTCAGGCATAACGATTTCAACTTTCATCATTGGCTCTAAGATTACAGGGTTACATTTTTTAGCTGCTTCTTTAAGTGCTAATGACGCAGCAACTTTGAAGGCCATTTCAGATGAATCGACATCATGATATGAACCATCATATAGTTTAGCTTTAACGTCAACTAATGGATATCCAGCTAATACACCGTTTTCCATAGCGTCTTTAAGACCAGCTTCAACTGATGGAATGTATTCACGAGGAACTACACCACCGACGATAGCGTTTTCGAATTCGAAGCCGCCACCTTGTTCGTTAGGTGTGAATTCAATATGAACATCACCATATTGTCCACGTCCACCTGATTGACGAGAGAATTTACCTTGAACTTGTGCAGATTCTTTGAACGTTTCACGGTAAGATACCATTGGAGCACCAACAGTACATTCTACTTTGAATTCACGTTTCATACGGTCTACTAAGATATCAAGATGTAATTCACCCATACCACCGATGATAACTTGTCCAGTTTCATGGTCAGTGTGTGCATGGAATGTTGGATCTTCTTCTTGTAATTTAACTAATGCGTTAGTCATTTTATCTTGGTCAGCTTTAGATTTAGGCTCAACAGATAAGTGAATAACAGGTTCTGGGAATTCCATTGATTCTAAGATAATGTTATCTTTTTCATCACATAAAGTATCACCAGTACCAGTATCTTTAAGACCAACAGCACCTGCAATGTCACCAGAATATACAGTAGAAATCTCTTCACGAGAGTTAGCGTGCATTTGTAGGATACGACCTACACGTTCACGTTTACCTTTAGTAGAGTTTCTTACGTATGAACCAGATTCCATTGTACCTGAATAAACACGGAAGAATGTTAATTTACCTACGAATGGGTCAGTCATTACTTTAAACGCTAATGCAGCGAAAGGCGCTGAGTCATCAGGTCTAGCAATTACTTCTTCATCTTCGTTATCAACTCTATGTCCGATAATAGGTTTAACATCTAATGGTGATGGTAAGTAGTCAATAACAGCGTTCAACATTAATTGAACACCTTTGTTTTTGAATGCTGTACCACATAATACTGGGTAGAATTCAACGTCACAAGTAGCTTGACGGATAGCCGCTTTAAGCTCATCAATTGTGATTTCTTCTCCACCTAAGTATTTTTCCATTAAATCGTCATTTGATTCAGCAACAGCTTCAATTAAAGCTTCACGAGCTTCTTCAGCTTGTTGTTTGTGAGATTCTGGGATCTCAATTTCGTCAATTTCAGTACCTAAGTCATTAGTGTATTGGAAACATTTCATTTCTACTAAATCAATAATAGCGTTGAAATCGTCTTCCGCACCAATTGGTAACTGAATTGGGTGAGCATTTGCTTGTAAACGCTCATGTAGTGTACCAACTGAATATTCAAAGTTAGCACCCATTTTGTCCATTTTATTAATGAATACAATACGAGGTACTCCGTAAGTTGTAGCTTGACGCCAAACTGTTTCAGTTTGAGGTTCAACACCTGATTGCGCATCAAGAACAGTTACAGCACCATCAAGTACACGTAATGAACGTTCAACTTCAACTGTGAAGTCTACGTGTCCTGGTGTATCGATGATGTTTACACGGTGACCATCCCATTGTGCAGTAGTCGCAGCAGAAGTGATTGTAATACCACGCTCTTGCTCTTGATCCATCCAGTCCATTTGTGAAGCACCTTCATGTGTTTCACCAATTTTATGGATACGGCCTGTGTAATAAAGAATACGTTCAGTAGTAGTAGTTTTACCAGCATCGATGTGAGCCATGATACCGATATTACGAGTGTTTTTCAAAGAAAAATCTCTTGCCATAGTATTCTTACTCCTTCCAAAACATTGGATATTTGGTTGTTGTTTATATAGATACTTTGATACCCTAAGTGTTTAAAAAACTATAGATGACCTATAAATAAGCCTCTTTATAATTTTAACGCTTAGGGTTCTAAGTTCTATCTTACCAACGGTAATGAGCAAACGCTTTGTTAGCTTCTGCCATTTTGTGAGTGTCTTCACGTTTCTTAACAGCACCACCAGTGTTATTGGCAGCATCTAAGATTTCATTAGCTAAACGCTCTTCCATAGTTTTTTCACCACGAAGACGCGCGTAGTTAACTAACCAACGTAAACCTAAAGTAGTACGACGTTCTGGACGTACTTCTACAGGTACTTGATAGTTTGAACCACCTACACGGCGAGCTTTAACTTCAAGTACAGGCATGATGTTGTTGATAGCTTCATCGAATACTTCCATAGCATCTTTACCTGAACGTTCTTGAACAAGTTCGAATGCAGAATAAAGAATTCTTTGAGCAGTACCACGTTTACCATCAAGCATGATTTTGTTGATTAATTTTGTTACTAATTTAGAGTTGTGAATTGGATCTGGTAAAACATCTCTTTTTGCAACTGGACCTTTACGAGGCATAATCGTAATCCTCCTTCCTCATTATAAAGTTTAATTGTTTTATCGTCATTTAAAAAACTGTTATTTACAGAAATTTAATGTCAAATTATTTTTTAGCAGCTTTAGGTTTTTTAGCACCATAAAGTGAACGGCTTTGCATACGACCGTCAACACCAGAAGTGTCTAAAGCACCACGTACGATATGGTAACGTACACCAGGTAAGTCTTTTACACGTCCACCACGAATAAGTACAACACTGTGTTCTTGTAAGTTGTGGCCAATACCAGGGATATACGCGTTTACTTCGATGTTGTTTGATAAACGAACACGAGCATATTTACGTAAAGCTGAGTTAGGTTTTTTAGGTGTCATAGTTCCTACACGAGTACATACACCACGTTTTTGAGGAGAGTATACAGTAGTCATTTTTTTCTTCATGCTATTGTAACCTCTGTTTAATGCTGGTGCAGTTGATTTTTGTGATTTACTAGTACGAGGTTTACGTACTAATTGGTTAATAGTAGGCATCTTTAATGTCCTCCTCTCTTCATTTCTTAATTCCACACATCCAGGTGGTTCATTTTAAGTCAAATAAAAATAGTAAGCACAGCTTACACATTTATTTAAGCAATGCAACAACTGTCGCATTAACTTCTATTCCATAGCGTGATCCAAGTTCTTGTCGACTAGGACTATAACTTATCGGAACGCCTGTCTCAAATGCTATCGATAACACTTTCGACAAAATATGAATATTGACATCTTGAGCAATGATTACTTGACGTACATCATGCTTCAATAATGCTTTAGTGGTCTGTTTTAAACCAATGACATAACTGTCTTGATTTAAGCTTAAGGCTTTTTCATTAGACATTTCATATCCTCCAAAGCGTCTGCTTTCATCAACCTTAACAATAATAACATTGCACAGTTATAAAGTCAATCATTTTCAAGGTGTTTTTATAATAAAATACAAGCTGTTCTAGGAACCTAGAACAGCCCATATATATTAGTCAGTCACAACTTGTTCTTCAGGTACTACTTCTTTTTCAACTTTTTCAAAGTCAACACCAGTATATCTTCTCATACCTGTTCCGGCAGGGATCAATTTACCGATGATAACATTTTCTTTAAGTCCAAGTAAGTCATCACGTTTACCTTTAATAGCAGCATCTGTAAGTACTCTTGTTGTTTCTTGGAATGAAGCAGCTGATAAGAAACTTTCAGTCTCAAGAGATGCTTTCGTAATACCAAGTAATACAGGTTTAGCAGTTGCTGGACGTTTACGCGTCGCAAATACTTCTCTGTTTGCATCAGTGAATATATGAATATCAACTAATGCACCTGGTAATAATTTAGTATCTCCTGCTTCAATAATTCTTACTTTACGAAGCATTTGTCTAACCATAACTTCAACGTGTTTATCTGAAATTTCAACACCTTGCATACGGTAAACTTTTTGTACTTCTTTAAGTAAGTAACTTTGAGTAGCATTTAAGCCTGCAACAGCTAGTAATCCTTTAGGTTCAATTGAACCTTCAGTCATAACTTCACCACGTTCTACGTATTGACCTTCTTCAACTTTAAGTCGAGCAGTACCTGGTGCGTTATAAGTACGGATTTCATTTTCGCCTTTAACTTTAATTTCTTGTTGACGATCTTTAACGATCGTAATTTCAGTTACTTCACCATTAATTTCAGAAATAACAGCTTGTCCTTTAGGGTTACGTGCTTCAAATAGCTCTTGAATACGAGGTAAACCTTGAGTGATATCGGCACCTGCCACACCACCTGTATGGAATGTACGCATTGTAAGCTGAGTACCTGGTTCACCGATTGATTGTGCAGCAATTGTACCAACTGCTTCACCAACTTCAACTTGTTCACCAGTTGCTAAGTTCTTACCATAACATTTTTCACATACACCGTGACGAGTATTACATGTAAATGCAGAGCGAATATGCATTTCAGTAATACCTGCATCAACTATTTGTTTAGCAATATCAGCAGTTATTAATTCATTAACTTTAATAATTACTTCATCTGTTTCAGGATGACGTAATGTTTCTTTAGAGTAACGACCTTCAATACGTTCAATGAATGGTTCGATTAACTCTGATCCTTCTCTAATATCTGAAACAAGTAATCCACGGTCAGTTCCACAGTCTTCTTCTCTAACGATAACATCTTGTGCTACGTCAACTAGACGACGTGTTAAGTAACCTGAATCGGCAGTTTTCAGTGCTGTATCGGCAAGACCTTTACGCGCACCGTGAGTAGAGATGAAGTATTCAAGTACTGTTAAACCTTCACGGAATGAAGATTTAATAGGTAACTCGATAATTCGACCAGATGGGTTAGCCATCAAACCACGCATACCAGCTAATTGAGTGAAGTTTGATGCGTTACCACGGGCACCAGAGTCACTCATCATGAAGATTGGGTTTAAGCTGTCTAATGACATCATTAATTTTGCTTGAATATCATCTTTAGCTTTTGTCCAAATTTCAATTACAGCAGCATAACGTTCGCTTTCAGTAATTAAACCACGGCTAAATTGTTTCTGTACTTTATCTACTTTGATTTCTGCTTCTCCAATAATTTCTTGTTTATCAGGAAGTACCACAATGTCAGAAACCCCAACTGTAATACCAGCTCTAGATGAATATTTAAATCCTAAGTCTTTCATCTTATCAAGCATTACAGATGTATCTGTAATGTGGAATTTATTAAAGATTTCCGCAATGATTTGACCTAAGAATTTCTTGTTAAATGGTTTAACAAGTTCAACATCTTGTAAGTACTCAATTAATCCACCTTCTGGAATATCAGTAGGTGATACAAAGTATTTATCAGGTGTTGATTTTTCTAAATTGAAATTCGTTGGTTCATTAATATACGGGAATGAATCCGGCATAATTTCATTGAAAATAATCTTACCAACAGATGTGATAAGTAATTTATTGTTTTGTTCTTCAGTGAATGTTGGGTTCTTTAATGATCTTGCATGAACAGCTATACGTGAATGTAAATGAACATAACCATTTACATACGCTTTAATAACTTCTTCTGTTTCACTAAAGATTTCACCAGCTCCAGTAGCGCCTTTACGTTCAAGTGTTAAGTAATAGTTACCTAATACCATATCTTGAGAAGGTGTTACGACTGGTTTACCATCTTTAGGGTTCAAGATGTTTTGAGCTGCAAGCATTAACATACGTGCTTCTGCTTGTGCTTCTTTTGATAATGGAACATGGACAGCCATTTGGTCACCATCAAAGTCAGCGTTATAAGCAGTTGTTACAAGTGGATGAAGTCTGATTGCACGACCTTCAACTAATGTAGGTTCAAATGCTTGAATACCTAAACGGTGAAGTGTTGGTGCACGGTTTAATAGTACTGGATGTTCTTTAATAACATCTTCTAGTACATCCCAAACTTCTTCTTCCATTCTTTCTATTTTACCCTTTGCATTCTTAATGTTTGTAGCAATTTCACGTTCAACCAGTTCTTTCATAATGAAAGGTTTGAACAATTCTAACGCCATTTCTTTCGGTAGACCACATTGATACATTTTAAGGTTTGGTCCAACTACGATAACTGAACGACCTGAATAGTCAACACGTTTACCAAGTAAGTTTTGACGGAAACGACCTTGTTTACCTTTTAACATATGTGACAATGATTTTAATGGACGGTTACCTGGTCCAGTAACTGGACGACCACGACGACCATTATCAATTAAAGCATCTACAGCTTCTTGTAACATACGTTTTTCATTTTGAACGATAATACCAGGTGCACCTAAGTCTAATAAACGTTTCAAACGATTATTACGGTTGATAACACGACGGTATAAATCATTTAAATCACTTGTTGCGAAACGTCCACCATCTAATTGAACCATTGGACGAATTTCAGGTGGAATAATTGGTAATACATCTAAGATCATCCAAGATGGGTCATTACCTGAGTGACGGAATGATTCAACAACTTCTAGACGTTTAATTGCTCTTGTCAATCTTTGTCCTGTTGCTGATTCTAATTCTTCACGTAATTCTTTTAATTCTTTATCTAAGTCAATATCGCTTAATAAGTCACGGATTGCTTCTGCACCCATTTTTGCTGTGAATTTACCTGGATATTTATCATAATACTCACGGAATTCACCTTCAGTTAATAATTGTTTCTTCTCTAATCCAGTTGGACCTGGATCAATTACAGTGTAAGAAGCAAAGTATATAACTTCTTCAAGTGAACGTGGTGACATATCAAGTAAAAGTCCCATACGACTTGGGATACCTTTGAAGTACCAAATGTGTGAAACTGGAGCTGCTAATTCAATGTGCCCCATTCTTTCACGACGCACTTTTGATTTAGTAACCTCTACACCACAGCGGTCACAGACCATGCCTTTATAGCGTACTCTTTTATATTTACCACAACTACATTCCCAGTCCTTAGTTGGACCAAAAATTTTCTCACAGAATAAACCATCTCTTTCAGGTTTTAACGTACGGTAGTTAATTGTTTCTGGTTTTTTCACTTCACCAAATGACCAAGAACGGATCTTTTCAGGTGAAGCAAGTCCTATTTTCATGTAATGGAAATTATTTACATCAATCAAGGAGCCTACCTCCTTCAATTTAAATTAGTTGTGCCGGTTGATTGATAATGTATAACAAATGTAAAGCGCAAATGGTTAATCAAATGCGCTTTATTAACTTTTAGTCAGTTACTTGTTGCCCTTCTATTGATGCATCTTGTGAAACACCTAAATCAACTTTCTTGTCCATCATATCTTCATCTTCTAAATCACGCATTTCGATTTCGTTATCGTGTTCGTCCATAACTTTAACGTCTAGACCTAAACTTTGTAACTCTTTCATTAATACGCGGAATGATTCAGGAACACCTGGTTTAGGGATGTTTTCTCCTTTTACGATAGATTCGTAAGTTTTAACACGACCTACTGTGTCATCAGATTTATAAGTTAAAATCTCTTGTAAAGTATAAGCTGCACCGTAAGCTTCAAGTGCCCATACTTCCATCTCACCGAAACGTTGTCCACCAAATTGAGCTTTACCGCCAAGTGGTTGTTGTGTAACAAGTGAGTATGGTCCAGTAGAACGCGCATGTAATTTATCGTCTACCATGTGTGCAAGTTTAAGCATGTACATTACACCTACAGATACACGGTTATCAAACGGTTCACCAGTACGACCATCGTATAGTACAGTTTTACCATCACGAGCCATACCTGCTTCTTCAATAGTTGACCAAACATCATCATCGTTTGCACCATCAAATACTGGTGAAGCAACATGAATACCTAAATTCTTAGCTGCCATTCCAAGATGAAGTTCTAATACTTGTCCGATATTCATACGAGAAGGTACACCTAATGGGTTTAACATGATGTCAATTGGTGTTCCATCTGGTAAGTAAGGCATATCTTCTTCAGGTAAGATACGTGAGATAACACCTTTGTTACCGTGACGACCACACATTTTATCTCCGACATGTATTTTACGTTTTTGAACGATGTATACACGTACTAATTGGTTTACACCTGGAGATAATGAATCATCGCCTTCTTCTCTGTTAAATACTTTAACATCTAATACAATACCACCTGCACCGTGAGGTACACGTAATGATGTATCACGAACTTCACGAGCTTTTTCACCAAAGATTGCATGTAATAATCTTTCTTCAGCTGTTAATTCAGTTACACCTTTAGGCGTTACTTTACCAACTAGGATATCTCCGTCTTTAACTTCAGCACCAACATAAACGATACCACGATCATCTAAGTTCTTAAGCGCATTGTCAGAAACGTTAGGAATATCACGTGTGATTTCTTCAGGTCCTAATTTAGTGTCACGAGCTTCTGATTCATATTCTTCAACGTGAATTGAAGTATAAACATCATCTTTAACAAGACGTTCACTCATGATTACAGCATCCTCATAGTTATAACCGTCCCAAGTCATGAAACCAACGACTACGTTACGTCCAAGTGCCATTTCACCAAGTTCCATTGAAGGACCATCAGCTAAAATTTCACCTTTAGAAACAATATCTCCGCTGGCAATGATTGGACGTTGGTTGTAACAAGTACCTGAGTTACTACGTTTGAATTTAGATAATGGGTAACGATCTAATTCTGTTTCGATCTCTTTTCCATTCTCTTCAACAATACGTCTAACAAGGATTTCTTTTGCTTCTACGTGCTCAACTCTACCTTTATACTTAGCAACTACTGCTGCACCTGAATCACGTGCAGTTACGTGTTCCATACCAGTACCAACAAATGGTGCTTCTGGGTTCATTAAAGGTACCGCTTGACGTTGCATGTTCGCACCCATAAGCGCACGGTTAGAGTCATCGTTTTCTAAGAACGGAATACATGCTGTCGCTGCAGAAACAACTTGTTTAGGAGATACATCCATGTAGTCCATACGTTCTTTAGGTTTCGTAGTGTTGTCCCCACGGAAACGACAAAGTACTTCGTCATCTACGAATTTACCTGTTTCATCAAGTACAGAGTTTGCTTGCGCAACTACATAGCTGTCTTCTTCGTCAGCTGTTAAGTAGTCAATTCTGTCAGTAACTTGGTTTGTTTCGATGTTTACCTTACGATAAGGTGTTTCAATGAAACCAAATTCATTAACTCTTGCATAACTTGATAATGAGTTGATTAAACCAATGTTTGGTCCCTCAGGCGTTTCAATTGGACACATACGACCATAGTGAGAGTAGTGAACGTCACGTACTTCCATACCAGCACGCTCACGAGTTAAACCACCCGGTCCTAATGCTGATAGACGACGTTTATGCGTCAACTCTGCTAATGGGTTTGCTTGGTCCATGAATTGAGATAATTGAGAGCTACCAAAGAATTCTTTAATAGATGCAATTACTGGACGAATATTAATTAATTGTTGAGGTGTGATTGAATCAGTGTCTTGAATTGACATACGTTCACGTACAACACGTTCCATACGTGATAAACCAATTCTGAATTGGTTCTGTAGTAATTCTCCTACTGAACGTAGACGACGATTACCTAAATGGTCGATGTCATCTGTGTAACCTACACCATGTAACAAGTTGAAGAAATATGATAGTGAAGAAATAATATCTGCTGGTGTAATACATTTCACTGCTTCATCAGGGAATGCATTACCAATCACTGTTGTCGTACGTTTTTCTTCATCACCAGGAATATAAATTTTAACTGTTTGAACTTCTACTGGCTCATCTAAGACACCACTATTAAGTTCATAAACATGAATATTAGCGTTTGATTCTAAAACATCGATGATTTTATCTAAATTACGACGGTCTAAAACAGTACCTTCTTCAGCCGCAATTTCACCTGTTTCAACGTCAACGATAGGCTCAGCTAAAGTTTGGTTGAATAAACGATGTTTAAGATGTAATTTTTTATTCATTTTGTAACGACCTACTGCCGCTAAATCATAACGTTTTGGGTCAAAGAAACGTGAATATAATAGACTTTTAGCGTTCTCTACTGTTGGTGGTTCTCCCGGACGTAAACGCTCATAAATTTCAAGCAATGCTTGGTCTGTTGTTTCAGTATTATCTTTGTCTAATGCATTTCTTAAATACTCATTATCACCAAGTAAATCAATGATTTCTTGATCTGATGAGAATCCTAAAGCACGGATTAATACTGTAATTGGTAATTTACGTGTTCTGTCTATTCTTACGTAAGGAACATCTTTAGCATCTGTTTCATATTCTAACCATGCACCACGGTTAGGAATTACAGTAGTTCCAAAACTCACTTTACCGTTTTTATCAACTTTTTCGTTGAAGTAAACGGATGGTGAACGTACAAGTTGAGATACAATAACACGTTCTGCACCGTTAATTACAAAAGTACCAGTGTCAGTCATTAATGGGAAATCACCCATGAATACTTCTTGATCTTTCACTTCGCCTGTTTCTTTGTTAATTAAACGGACTTTAACGCGTAATGGTGCTGCATATGTTGCATCACGGTTTTTAGATTCTTCTAAATCATACTTTGGTTCACCTAGACGGTAATCTACGAACTCTAAAGAAAGGTTACCTGTAAAATCATCAATTGGAGAAATGTCGCGGAACATTTCTAGTAAACCTTCTTTTAGAAACCATTCATATGATTTCGTTTGAATCTCTATTAAGTTAGGTAGTTCTAAAATCTCGGAAATTCTCGCATAACTTCTACGAACACGATGTCTTCCATACTGGATAAGTTGACCTGTCAACAGATTCACCCCTCAAATATTGTGAATATAACTTTGCGCCTTACAAAATAAATATAATAAGACAAAAAGAAAACGGAAAGTCAATGATTCCATTTTCTATTTCGTACGACTTATTCCTAACATTCAATTAAGGGCGACGCAAAAGTACACACTTATTGAATATAATTTTTAACATTCTATTACTATATCAGAACAAAACACCAAAATCAAGCTTTTACACTTTTTAAAATGTAATAACCCTTGCTTTTTTCGATTATTTCTGCATTACCAAAAATATCTTGCATTTTTTTCTTTGCAGAAGGCATACCTTGCTTCTTCTGAATAACAACTAGAAGCTGTCCACCACTCGATAATACTTCGATGCTTTGCTCAAGAATTTTATGAACAATTTCTTTCCCTGCTCTAATTGGAGGGTTTGTTAATACAAAATCAAATTCTAAATCTAATACATCATCTAAACAGTTACTTACTTTCAACTGAGCATTTTGAATGTTGTTAGATCGTTGATTATCTTTTGCCAAATCCAATGCGCGTTCGTTCACATCTACCATAGTCACTTCACTATGCGGAAGTACTTTCGCACACATTAAACCTATTGGACCATAACCACAGCCCACATCCAATATTTTCTTTTTAGGACCAGGGGGATTTGCATTTAAGAACGTTGTTACGAGTAAATCAGACCCAAAGTCTATTTTCCCTTTTGAGAAAACACCATGATCTGTCTGAAGAGAGAGTTTGTTATCGCGATAAAAATAATCGAAACTTTCTCGTTCCGACTTCACGTTTGGATCGTTATCAAAATAATGACTCATTACGCCACCTCTTTATTGATTAAATGAGTAAATAAAAACCCGTTATCATGATAATAACGGGTTTTTTGATTTAATACAGAGATTATTTTAATTCTACAGATGCGCCAACTTCTTCTAATTTTTCTTTTAAAGCTTCAGCGTCTTCTTTAGATAAACCTTCTTTAACAACTTTAGGAGCGTTGTCTACGACTTCTTTAGCTTCTTTTAAGCCTAAGCCAGTTGCTTCTTTAACCGCTTTAACAACTTTAATTTTTGAATCCCCAGCTGAAGTTAATTCAACGTCGAATTCAGTTTTTTCAGCTGCTGCGTCTCCACCAGCTGCGCCAGCTGCTGCTACAGGAGCTGCTGCTGTTACACCAAATTCTTCTTCGATAGCTTTTACTAAGTCATTTAATTCTAATACTGACATTTCTTTAATTGCTTCAATAATTTTTTCATTAGACATGATATATATCCTCCATTAAATAGTTTTATTTGTTGCTGAATTATTCAGCACTTTCTTCTTTTTGTTCTCCAACAGCTTTAACTGCATAAGCAAAGTTACGAATTGGAGCTTGTAATACAGATAGTAACATTGATACAAGACCGTCTTTTGATGGTAATGAACCGATAGTGTTAACTTCTTCTGCAGATACAACTTGTCCTTCGATAACACCTGCTTTGATTTCTAACGCTACGTTTTCTTTAGCGAAGTCAGCAAGAATTTTAGCTGGTTCAACAACTTCTTCGTTTGAAAAAGCAATTGCGTTAGGACCAGTTAATGTTTCTTCTAAACCTTCGATACCAGCAGCTTCAGCAGCACGACGAACTAAAGTGTTTTTGTAAACTTTATATTCGATACCTGCTTCACGTAATTGTTTACGTAATTCAGTAACTTGCGCAACTGTTAAACCACGGTAGTCAACAATAATTGTTGAAACAGAATTTTTAAGTTGTTCAGTAATTAAATCAACTTTTTGTTGTTTAGCTTCAACGATTTTTGAATTAGACATCTCTACACCTCCATATTAATTGTCCGTGCTTTTATGATGAGGTTTCTCAACAAAAAAGCACTTTTTACCCACGGCAAAAAGTGCTTGAATTTTATACGTTCAAGTCAATTTAAGCCTCGGTAGGATCGCTTTTTAAGTTCAAAAATGAACTCCTACTGTCTTAGGTTAAATATTACACATCCAAAACTATAACGCGTTTTGGAGTTGAAGTCAATATTTTTATATTATAATTTAAAGCTTGAAGTATCAACTTTGATACCAGGACCCATTGTTGTTGTAACAGCAACAGATTTGAAATAAGTACCTTTAGATGATGCTGGTTTAGCTTTAGTTAATGTATCTTGAATTGTTTTGAAGTTATCAACTAATTGTTGCTCGTCAAATGATACTTTACCAATAGATGCATGAACAATACCAGATTTTTCAGCACGGTATTCTACTTTACCTGCTTTAATTTCTTCTACTGCTTTTTTGATATCCATTGTTACTGTACCAGTTTTAGGGTTTGGCATTAAACCTTTAGGTCCTAATACACGACCAAGTTTACCAACTTCACCCATCATGTCAGGTGTTGCAACGATTACATCAAAGTCGAACCAACCTTGGTTGATTTTGTTAATATATTCTTCACCTACATAATCTGCTCCAGCTTCTTCTGCTTCTTTGATTTTATCGCCTTTGGCGAATACTAATACACGTTGTGTTTTACCAGTACCGTGTGGTAATACTACAGCACCACGGATTTGTTGGTCATTCTTACGTGTATCAATGCCTAAACGAAATGCAACTTCTACAGATGCATCAAAGTTAACAGTACTTGTTTCTTTTGCTAATTTAATCGCTTCTTCAACAGCGTATGTTGCAGTACGATCGATTTTAGCAACTGCTTCTTGATACTTTTTACCTTTTTTAGCCATTTTGTTTTCCTCCTTTAGTGGTTTTAGCGGAATGTTACCTCCCACGTGCATTATCCATAAAGACAATGCAATAGCAGACAGCGAAATAGCCGCCTGCTTAAACTTTAAAACTCAATTATTCTACGACAATACCCATGCTGCGTGCAGTACCTTCAACGATACGCATAGCTGCTTCTTCAGATGCCGCGTTTAAGTCAGGCATTTTAGTGTTAGCAATTTCACGTACTTGGTCTTGAGTTACTGTAGCAACTTTAGTTTTGTTAGGTTCACCAGAACCTTTTTCTACTTTAGCTGCTTTTTTAAGTAATACTGCTGCAGGTGGTGTCTTAGTGATGAAAGTAAATGAACGATCTTCAAATACTGTAATTTCAACTGGAATGATTAAACCTGCTTGCTCTTGTGTACGAGCGTTGAATTCTTTACAGAATCCCATAATATTCACACCGGCTTGACCTAATGCAGGACCAACTGGTGGTGCTGGGTTTGCTTTACCTGCAGGAATTTGCAATTTAACAACTTTAACTACTTTTTTAGCCACGATGTGCACCTCCTTGATATCGTGATGTGGTCATGGGGTAATGATATTTTACCCTCCCACTCTTCATTTCGTGACGAAATGGTTGCGCATAGTCCGAGCGCGACCTTTAAATAATAACATTGAAATTATGAAATTTCAAGTGTTTTTTTACAACTTTTCAATTTGATCGAATTCAACTTCGACTGGTGTTTCTCTACCGAACATGTCAACAAGTACTGTTAATTTATACTTCTCAACATCGATTTCTTTGATTTCACCAACTTGGTTACTAAATGGTCCGCTTGTTACGCGTACTTGTTCACCTAATTCAACTTCTACGTCGACAGTTTTTTCTACCATGCCCATTTGTTTAAGGATGAATTTCGCTTCCTCAGGTAATAATGGATTTGGTTTAGATCCTGCACCAGCAGAACCAACGAAACCTGTAACGCCAGGTGTATTTCTTACGACATACCATGATTCATCAGTCATAATTAACTCAACTAATACGTATCCAGGGAAAGTCTTCTTGATTTGTGTCTTCGCTTTACCATCTTTAATAGATGTTTCTTCCTCTTCAGGAATCACAACTCTAAAAATTTGTTCTTGCATGTTCATTGTCTCAACACGCTTTTCTAGGTTTGTTTTGACTTTATTTTCATAACCTGAATAAGTGTGCACTGCATACCATCGTTTAGCGCCTATCTCTTCTGACATTTTGCCACTCCTTACTATCTAATCAAATTAATTAATTCTGTAATTCCTAAATCTAATGCATAGAAAAAGATTAAGAAAAAGATTACTGTACACACTACTATTGTTGTATATTTAACAAGTTCTTTGCCAGTTGGCCAACTTGTTTTCTGCATTTCTGATTTTACGCCTTGAAAGAAGTTTTCTTTTTTAGCCATTGATTTTCCTCCTTTTAGATGGATTCTTTATGCAATGTATGCGTATTACAAGTTTTACAAAACTTTTTTAGCTCTAATCGTTGATCTGTATCTTTTTTAGGGACTGTATAATTTCTAGCTCCGCATTTCTCGCAATTTAAAGGGACTTTTCTCATCTTATCACCTAATTCATTCTAATCCTAGATTAATATACAAAACAAAACACCTAATTGTCAAACAAAGCTGAAGTAATTTCAGCCTTGTTCAGTTTCTTTTTTAATCTGTATTGTGCGTTGTATATATGTTTTACTGGTACATCTAGTTCATTTGATATTTCTTTTTTTGTTTTTCCTTGTGCTGTTAATTTTAGAATGTCCGTTTCTATAGGTGATAGTTTATTAGAATCCATCAAATAGGATAGCGAACATTCTGTTAACATTTCATTTTCAAAATCCTGACCATGACCATCTCTTAGACACCCTATTAAATTAACCGAATCACTTTTTGTTTCATCAATACTCAATGAATCTTTTAATATTTGATACTTAGTACTTTTAACTTTTCTTATATAATCAATTTTAGCATTTTTAATAATGACATTCACACAATGTATAAAGGACTCTTGCTTGTCACAATCAAATGTGAGTGCTTGCTTATACAACTTATATCTTATAATTTGTGCGATGTCCTCTTTATCATTATAAGGTAGTCTCAATGTGCTTACCCGCTTCTGAATGTCACTTTCGAAAACATTTAATAGTTGATTAAACGCTTCTTTGTCACCACGCTGAATGTCAGCAATCCATTTTAACAACTGCTTGTCTGTATTCATGTCATTCATCATGCTCATCCCTTGTTATTGTTTTGAGCATATTTTACAGAGCGCGTTCCTTATAAATCAAACTCCAAAAAATCATATTTATCGATTATTTCTTCTCCATTTTTCAAATTGCTGTAATACTTCATCTGGCAAGTTCAATCTATTTCTAGGCGTCTTAGTTTTAATTTCTGATAGATGCTTTGTTACAACAGATTCTTGATTTGCAATTGTTGACCACATTTCTCTAGATGAGATTCTATACGCACCTGAACCAAAAATAGCATGTTGTTCACTCATATCACTTGTGACTACTGTAATATGCGTAATATGCTTTCGATATAATTCATACGTTAGTCTTTCGATATAACTATCTGCTGTTTCTTTCCCTTTCGTATAAACAACTTTCACACCGTGCTTAAATTCTACTGATTCAGTACCTTCTACACCATATGCATCAAAAACAACAATCATTTCACCATCATGCTGGGTATTATAATTGATAAGTGTGATTAACAATTTATCTCTCGCTTCTTCTAAAGAAACTTGAGCAATGGAAGACAATTCGTTTGATTGTCCTATTAAGTTATAGCCATCAATAATTAAATAGATATCTTTCATTATGATTGTCCTATTGGATGCCTTTTTCTATAAACTTCATACATAAGCAGACTCGCTGCAACAGAAGCATTTAAGCTATTAACGTGTCCAACCATTGGTAATTTAATATAAAAATCACACTTATCTTTCACTAATCGACTCATACCTTCGCCTTCACTGCCTATAACGATAACAAGTGGCATTCCAGCATCCATTTGTCTATAATCAGTCGCATTCTTTGCATCTGTACCTGCGACCCAATATCCTACTTCTTGAAGTCTTTCAATTGTTTGCGGTAAATTCGTCACGCGAATAACTGGAACATGTTGAATGGCACCTGTTGAAGCTTTTGCTACTGTTGCATTTAACTGCACGGATCTTCTCTTCGGAATAATAATGCCATCAATACCTATTGCATCAGCTGTTCTCATAATAGAACCTAAATTATGCGGATCTTCTAAACCATCTAACATCAATAAGCACGGTACATGGTCAATATCTTTAGTTTCTGAAATGAAATCTTCTAATTCTTTATATGGATATGGCGCAATTTGAGCCGCGATACCTTGATGTGGAACATCTGTTAAATAGTCAATTTTTGATTTAGGTACAGTTTGGACGACTATTTTTTCAGATTTTGCAATTTTTAAAATTTCACCAATTTGTTTCTTGTTGATACCTTCTTGAATTAATATTTTATTAATCGTATGACCTGAAGTTATCGCTTCTTTGACTGCATGCCTACCAACTATAATCGATTCATCCATTGGCTCCCACCCTTTCTTCTGTTATTTCAATCATTTTATTAACGAGTTCTTCTAAGCGTTCTGTTTCATCTATTAAGAATAAATAACCGATGACCGCTTCAATCGCTGAACTTTTTCTATACGTTTGAATATCTGTATTCTTCGCTTTCGTATAACTTTTTGCATTACGACCTCGTTGAATAATTTCTAATTCTTCTTCTGTAAAAAATTCATTCTCTATCAAAATATTAAGTGCATAAGCTTGTCCCTTTGCAGAAACATATTGTTTAGACAATTGATGTAATCGATTAGGTTTCCCTTTTATTTTAAGGATAATATGTTTTCTGACATACGTATCTAATATCGAATCACCCATGTAAGCTAAGGATAACGGATTTAACATTTTAATTGTTAATTTATCCACGTCTAAACCTCACACCTTGAGCTGTGTCTTCAAGAATAATATTTTGTTCTTTTAGTGCGTCTCTAATTTCGTCCGCTCTTTGGAAATTCTTAGCTTTTCTTGCTTCATTACGTTCTTCAATTAATGCTTCAATTTCTTCATCAAGCAATTCATTTTGTTGTTTACCTACTAAAGGTACACCGAGAACTTCACTAAAGATTTCATACACTTCTTTGAAACGATTAATTGTTTTTGTAGAAGTTGTATTTTCAAGTAAATATTTATTAGCTAATTTATTCAAGTCATACCATGCAGTCATTGCATTAGCTGTATTGAAATCATCATCCATAGATGTTTCAAAGTCTTTTAATATTTCATTAATACGTTCGATATGTTGTTCTGTTTCATCTTCTTCTAATACAGCATGTTGCGATCTATCAACTAACGATTGATAACTGTTTCTAATTCTTTCTAAACCTCTATTAGCTGCTTGTACAAGTTCTAAATCATAGTTTATTGGATTTCTATAGTGCGCACCTACCATAAAGAATCTTAATACATCAGGGTCAATTTCTTTTATAATGTCATGAACTAAAATAAAGTTACCTAATGATTTACTCATTTTTTCATTGTTAATATTTACAAAGCCATTGTGCATCCAATAATTCGCGAATGTCTTATCATTGTGTGCTTCTGATTGAGCAATTTCATTTTCGTGGTGAGGGAATTGCAAATCTGTTCCTCCAGCATGGATATCAATCGTATCGCCTAAATGAACTTGTGCCATTACAGAACATTCAATGTGCCAACCTGGTCTACCTTCTCCCCATGGGCTAACCCATTTAATTTCGCCTGGTTTAGCTTTTTTCCATAAAGTGAAGTCTAGCGCATCTTCTTTTTGTTCACCTGATTCTATTCTAGCGCCAACTTTTAAATCATCTAATGATTGATGACTCAACTTACCGTAATCATCAAAACGTCTTGTACGATAATAAACGTCACCACCGCTTTCATATGCATAGCCTTTTTCGACTAATACAGCTATGAACGCAATAATATCATCCATGTGATCCATTACTCTTGGATTCGCTGTTCCACGTTTACAATTTAAAGCACCTGTATCTTCGTAGAATGCTTCAATAAAACGATCCGCAATTTCCGGAACTGTTTCACCTAATTCATTTGCAGCTTTGATTAATTTGTCATCAACATCTGTAAAATTAGATACATATTGTACATCGTAGCCACGGTATTCTAAATATCTTCTTACGACATCAAATGCTACTGTTGCTCTTGCATTACCAATATGAATGTAGTTGTAAACTGTCGGTCCACATACATACATTTTTACTTTTCCTTCTTCGATAGGAATAAATTCTTCTTTTTGTCTTGTTAACGTATTATATAACGTAATCATCAACAATCTCTCCATTCTTCGTCTTTTCAAGTTGACGTTCTAATTCTTTTAATTGTTCATATATTGGGTCTGGTAAATTTGTATGATTAAAGTTCTTACCAATTTTCAATCCATCTTGTTTAACAATTCTACCTGGAATACCAACTACTGTTGAATAATCTGGTACATCTTTGAGAACGACTGAGTTCGCGCCAATATTCACATTGTTGCCGACTTCAATATTACCTAATACTTTTGCACCAGCAGCTATCAGTACATTATCGCCTATGTCTGGATGTCTTTTTCCGCGTTCTTTACCTGTCCCACCGAGTGTTACACCTTGGTAGATTGTTACATTATTGCCGATACGACATGTTTCACCTATTACGATACCCATGCCATGGTCGATGAATAATCTCTTGCCGATTGTAGCACCTGGATGAATTTCAACTCCTGTGAAAAATCGAGCAATTTGAGATATCGATCTTGCTATAAAGTACATTTTTTTCTTAAAGAACCAATTAGCGATCAAATAACTCCATATAGCATGTAGTCCTGAGTAAGTCATAACGACTTCAAATGAAGATCTTGCTGCAGGGTCTTGATCAAATACCATTTGAATATCATCTTTGACTCGTTTAAACATTTAAATCCCCCCTCAGATAACAAAAAGCGCCCCTAACAATAATTGCTAGAGGTGCCTTTTTGCACGGTTCCACTCTTTTTAGCATTAAAAAATGCTCACTCTTTTAAATATTAACATCATCATATTTGTAATAAAGGTGCATTCGCTTAAGTAATGTGGCACATTTTCAGCAACCATGTACTCTCTAATTTCACATTATCTAATCTACTTGTCCTTTAAGTCATTTATATAATAATTTCTCGTTCTAAAAAAATCAAACAAAACGTTTTAATCTGTTAAGTACTTTATATCGACCTAACAACGCAATTGTATTCGGCAATTCAGGGCCATGAGTTTGACCTGAAACAGCAACACGTATAGGCATAAATAATTGTTTACCTTTGATGCCTGTTTCTTTTTGAACAGCTTTAATTGATTTTTTAATTTCTGCTGGTTCAAATGGCTCTAAAGTTTCAAGTTGTTTCACAAGTTCAGCCATAACAGTTGGAACTTGTTCACCATCTAAGACTTCTTGTGCTTCATCACTGAAATCAAGATGTTCTCTGAAGAATAACTCAGATAAAGGAACAATTTCTCCAGCATAACTCATTTGTTGTTGATATAAACCTACTAAGTCTCTTGCCCAAGATAATTCAGCTTCAGATGGACTTTCAGGTAATAGACCTGCTTTAACCATGTGAGGAATTGTCATTTCAAAGACTGTTTCAGAATCTTTTTCTTTCATGTATTGGTTATTAATCCATTCTAATTTTTTCTTATCAAAGAATGCTGGTGATTTAGAAAGACGTTTTTCATCGAAGATCTTAATAAATTCTTCTTTAGAGAAGATTTCTTCTTCGCCTTCAGGAGACCATCCTAATAAACCAATAAAGTTAAAGATTGCTTCAGGTAAATAACCTAAATCTTTATATTGTTCGATGAACTGTAGAATTTGACCATCACGTTTACTTAATTTTTTACGCTCTTCATTAACGATTAATGTCATATGCGCAAATTGTGGAGGCTCGAATCCAAACGCTTCATAAATCATAAGTTGCTTAGGTGTGTTTGAAATATGGTCATCACCACGAATAACGTGTGAAATTTCCATGTAGTAATCATCAATCGCAACTGCAAAGTTATAAGTTGGAATACCATCTTTTTTAACGATTACCCAGTCGCCGATACCATTTGAATCAAATGATACTTCACCTTTAACGATGTCATCGAATTTATATTCTTTATCTTGTGGCACTCTAAAGCGAATACTTGGTTGTCTACCTTCTGCTTCAAATGCTTCTTGTTCTTCTTTTGTTAAGTGTGCGTGTTTACCACCATAACGAGGCATTTCACCTCTTGCAATTTGCTCTTCGCGTTCTGCTTCTAATTCTTCTGAAGTCATATAACATTTATACGCTTTATCTTCAGCTAATAATTTTTCAATTAATGGCTTATAAATGTCGCCACGTTCAGATTGACGATATGGACCGTATCCTCCGTCTTTATTAACAGACTCATCCCAATCTAAGCCTAACCATTCAAGGTTAGAAAATTGTGATGCTTCTCCGTCTTCTAAATTTCTGGCTATATCTGTATCTTCAATACGTATAACAAAGTCCCCATTATAATGTTTCGCAAATAAATAGTTAAATAATGCGGTTCTTGCGTTACCGATGTGTAAGTAACCAGTCGGACTTGGCGCGTATCTTACTCTTACTTTGTTACTCATCGTCTCACTCCTGTTTTATTCTTTACTTGTTAATAATACCACAGCTTGTGCTTGTATGCCTTCTTCTCTTCCTAGAAATCCTAATTTTTCATTCGTTGTTGCTTTTACATTTATATCTTCAATAGACACGTCTAATACTGAAGCAATTGCACTTCGCATTTGATCTATATAAGGCCTGAATTTAGGTTGTTCCGCTACAATTGTAGCATCTACATTCCCAAGTTTATATCCTTTTTTCAAAACTTGTTCATAAGATTCTTTAAGCAATAACTTTGAATCTGCATCTTTAAAAGCTGGATCTGTATCTGGGAATAGCTTTCCTATATCTCCTAGACTTGCAGCACCTAGAATAGCATCCGTAATTGCATGGAGCAACACATCTGCATCACTGTGACCATTTAAACCATGTGTATGTTCAATCTCAAGACCACCAATGATCAATGGTCTTGTCGGATCAAATTCATGCACATCATAACCGTAACCTATTCTAAACATCGCAAATACCTCGCTTCTCTAGTATAGAATGTGCAATGATTAAATCTTCGTGGGTTGTAATTTTGATATTGTCGTAATCACCATTTGATATGTGTACTTTATACCCTGCTCTCTCTACTAACGAAGCATCATCTGTACCTAAATAATTTTGTGCTTCTGCTTGTTCATAAGCTTTTAAAATTATGTCTCTTTTGAACGCTTGAGGTGTTTGAACTTGCCACATTGTTGAGCGATCGTAAGTTTGTTCAACAACACCATCGATAACTTGCTTAATTGTGTCCTTAGCTTGAACTGCTAAAATCACTGCATCTTTTGTTAAGGCATTTTGATATAATTGATTGATTTTTTCTTGTGTAATAAATGGTCTTGCACCATCATGAACCATTACAACTTCAGTATCAATCAATACTTTCAAAACTTCATTAATGCTATGTTGTCTTTCTTGACCACCTGGAATAACACCAGCAACTTTACTAAAGTCCTTTAAATGGTCTTCCATTAATTCAACTTCGTCTGGATGTGCAGCAATAAAAATCTGTTCACATGAATCTATTTCTTGAAACACGGCAACAGTTTGACGAATAATTGTTTCACCGTTAATTTCTAGAAATAATTTGTTGATTTCAGTTCCCATCCTTTTACCTTGTCCAGCTGCAGGAATGATTGTCGTAAACCCCAATTTATGACACCTTCTTCGCAAATATAATTCTACCAGAGGAAGTTTGTAGTAAGCTCATCACTTCAACAGGAATTGTCTTTCCTATATATTCTCGCCCTTTTTCAATGACGACCATTGTACCATCATCAAGATAACCAACACCTTGATCATCTTCTTTACCTATTTTCGTAATTAATAAATCGAAAATATCCCCTTGGTGTAGTACTGGTTTAATCGCTTCTGATAAATCATTTACATTTAGAACTTTTATACCTTGAAATGCACATACTTTATTCAAATTATAATCTGTTGTAATAATACTTGCTTGATATCGCTTAGCTAAATTGATTAAAAGGGCATCTACATCTTTATGTGTAGACGTTGGTTCAATAATTGAAATCGAGAAATCCGTTTTCTTCAATTCATTTAATATATCTAACCCACGTTGTCCTTTATCGCGTTTAACACTGTCTTTAGCATCTGCAATGACTTGTAACTCTTCAATTACACCTTGAGGTACGAGAATTTCTCCATCTATAAAATGACACTTCACGACGTCTAATATTCTCCCGTCAATAATGGCACTTGTATCTAAAATTTTGGCGTATTTTGAAGTTGTTTGTCTCGTTAAAGAATTTGATATACTTTCTGGAAATAATCGTAATATTTCTTCTCGCTTTTGCAAACCAATCTGAAAGCCTAGATAACATAAAAAAGCAGCAATAATAATAGGTAAAATATGTTTCAGAACTGGTGCACCGATCATTTCTAATATAAACGAAACCATAACCGCGATCATTAAGCCTATCATGACACCAACTGTGGCGAAGAATATTTCAAGAATACTCCTTTTTAATAAATATTTTTCTCCTTGATCAGCCATGTCTACAATCTTATCAATCAAAAACCCAAACAATAGGAAAATAACAACCGCACCTATAAGACCATCGATATACGGATTGGTCAGTACTTGTTCGGGTTGAATACTAAACGCATTAATCAGTTCTGGAATCACCATAATGCCTAGTGAGGAACCTATGACTAAATAACACAGTATGATTAGTCCTTTTAAAATTTTCATACGTTAACCTCCTAATGGTTAATTATGCATTAAAAGCAATTTTCAATGCTTCTCTTGTTGTTGATACGCCAATTACTTCTGTACCTTCAGGGAATTCTAAACCTTTAATATTATTTTTAGGTATGATAATACGTTTAAACCCTAATTTAGCCGCTTCTTGTACACGTTGATCAATTCTAGCAACCCTTCTTACTTCACCTGTTAAGCCAACCTCTCCTACGAAACAATCATCACCTTTAGTAGGTTTATCTTGGAAACTTGAAGCTATTGCGATAACAATACTTAAATCTACTGCGGGTTCACTTAATTTTACACCACCAGCAATTTTGATATATGCGTCTTGTTGTTGTAATAAGAAATTCTCTTTCTTCTCTAATACAGCCATCAATAAGCTTAATCTATTGTGATCAATACCTGTTGCCATTCTTCGTGGATTATGAAAAGTCGTTGGCGTCACTAAAGCTTGTACTTCAACTAAAATAGGTCTCGTACCTTCCATAGTTGCCACAATAGTCGAACCCGATACATGTTTCGTTCTTTCTTCTAAGAACATTTCAGACGGATTTTTAACTTCGTTAAGACCCGTTTGCTTCATTTCAAAAATACCCATTTCATTTGTTGAACCAAAACGGTTTTTGACTGCTCTTAATATTCTGTATGCATGATGTGTATCGCCTTCAAAATATAATACTGTATCTACCATATGTTCTAACAAACGTGGACCAGCAATTTGTCCATCTTTCGTTACGTGTCCAACAATAAATGTAGCAATGTTCATTTGTTTTGCGATGTGCATTAAATTTTGTGTACATTCTCTAACTTGAGAAACAGAACCTGGCGCAGAAGTGACTTCAGGGTGGAAGACAGTTTGAATGGAATCTATTACTAATACATCTGGTTTTTCTTTTTGAACCATACTATGTATAATCTCTAAATTCGTTTCAGCATAAACATTTAATTCTCCTGAATCTTCAACTAATCTTTCAGCTCTTAATTTTGTTTGTCTTACAGATTCTTCACCTGAAACATATAAGACATTTTTTTGTTGAGATAAAGCCGCACAAATTTGTAATAATAATGTGGATTTACCAATACCAGGGTCACCACCAATGAGTACAAGCGAACCTTCTACAACACCGCCACCTAAAACGCGATTAAATTCATTGATTTTTGTCTTAATTCTAGGTGTATCTTCTTCTTTAACGTCTTTTAATTTTTCTATTTTTTGTGCGGGTACATCTGACTTGAATGTATTTTTAGGACCTTTAGTTTCTTTATGTTCTATTGATTCTTCCATTTGGTTCCATGCACCACAATTAGGGCATTTCCCCATCCATTTTGGAGATTGATATCCGCAGGCTAAACACTCAAATATTACTTTCTTTTTGGCCATTCATGTTACCTCCGTATTAATTGAATAGTTATATTTTAAACTTGACTGACATTAAAAACAAATTAATATACTTTAAAATCAATATAAAAGCCCGCAAACTATTATGATAAATAGCTTGCGGACTCATTATAATATTAAATTAACATTGTTGATTTTTAAGCTTTTGAAGTTTCTTCTGCTTCTTTATCTTCCTTATGATCTGATAAATCGAATTTAAATTCATCATCTCTATAATCTACAATGACATCTTTACCTACTAAATCTTGTCCAGATAAGATTAATTCACTTAAATTATCTTCGACGTGTTTTTGAATAGCACGTGTTAATGGTCTTGCACCATATTCTGGATCAAATCCTTCATCAGCAATTTTTTCTTGTGTTGAATCTGAAAGCGTAATGTGAATACCTTGTTCTGATAATCGTTTCGTTAAGTTACCAGCCATTTTATTCACAATTTCTTTAAGATGTGTTTTTTCAAGTTTGTGGAAGACGATAATATCATCTACACGGTTTAAGAATTCTGGTCTAAATTGTTGTTTTAATTCATCCATCATTGTTTTCCTGATAGTTTCGTAATCCGGTCCACTTTCTTTAGCACCGAATCCAACAAATTTAGCATTTTGTAATTCTTGTGCACCAACGTTTGATGTCATGATAATGACAGTATTTCTAAAGTCTACTTTACGACCTTTAGAATCTGTTAAATGACCATCATCTAACACTTGTAACAAGATATTAAATACATCTGGATGTGCTTTTTCAATTTCGTCAAATAGGATAACCGAATATGGTTTACGTCTTACATTTTCAGTTAATTGTCCACCATCATCATGACCTACATAACCTGGAGGAGAACCTACTAAACGACTGACAGAGTGTTTCTCCATAAACTCACTCATGTCCACTCTGATCATAGCATCTTCTTCACCGAACATTGCATCAGCTAATGTACGTGCAAGTTCAGTTTTACCAACACCTGTTGGTCCTAAGAATATAAAGCTACCAATTGGTCTCTTAGGATCTTTAAGACCAGCACGGGCACGTCTTACTGCTTTAGAAATAGATTTAACTGCATCGTTTTGACCGATTACACGTTCATGTAAGATAGTTTCTAAGTTTAGTAATCGCTCTGACTCAGTTTCGTTTAATTTCGTAATTGGAATACCTGTCCAATTTGCGACAACGACTGCGATATCTTCAGCAGTTACACAAGTGTTTTTCTCACCTTGTACTTTTTTCCATTCGTTTTTAGTATCTTCTAATTGTTTTTCAAGTTTTGTTTGTTTATCTCTTAAATTAGCTGCATTTTCAAACTCTTGAGAATGTACGGCAGCATCTTTTTCTTTCTTAACTGTTTCTAATTCTGATTCAAGTTCTTTAAGACTTGGAGGTGTTGTATAGTTTCTAAGTCTTACTTTAGAACTTGCTTCATCGATTAAGTCGATTGCTTTATCAGGTAGGAATCTATCTGAAATGTAACGGTCACTCATATTAACGGCCGCTTCAATCGCTTCATCTGAAATATTAATACGGTGATGCGCTTCGTAACGATCTCTCAAACCTTTTAAAATCGCAATTGAATCTTCAGTATTTGGTTCATCAACTGTTACAGGTTGGAAACGACGTTCTAATGCAGCATCTTTTTCAATATATTTACGGTATTCATCTAATGTAGTTGCACCGATACATTGTAGTTCACCACGAGCTAATGCTGGTTTCAAGATGTTTGATGCATCGATAGCACCTTCTGCTCCACCTGCACCAATCAGTGTGTGTAACTCATCGATGAATAACACAATATTGCCTGCTTGATGAATTTCTTCCATTACTTTTTTAAGTCTTTCTTCAAATTCACCACGATATTTAGTACCTGCTACAACAGTACCCATGTCTAATGACATAACGCGTTTACCTTTTAATGTTTCTGGTACTTCGTTTTGTACGATTGCTTGTGCTAAGCCTTCAACGATAGCCGTTTTACCGACACCTGGTTCACCGATTAATACCGGATTATTTTTAGTTCTTCTACTTAACACTTCAATGACACGTGTAATTTCATCTGAACGACCAACTACTGGATCTAACGTACCATCTTGCGCGATGACTGTTAAGTCTCTTGCTAATCCATCTAAAGTTGGTGTTGCTTGATTTTTAGTCGTTTGAGCATTTTTTGAACCTTGTTCTGGACTGCCTAATGATTTAACAACTTGTGCTCTTGCTTTCGTGATATTTAAATCTAAATTAGCAAATACACGTGCTGCCACACCTTCGTTCTCACGAATTAATCCAAGTAATAGATGTTCTGTTCCAACAAATGTATGGTTTAACTTTCTTGCTTCATCCATTGAAAGTTCAATTACTTTCTTAGCTCTTGGTGTGTAATGAATCGCACCAACTTGTTCTTGACCTTGGCCAATTAAGTTTTCAACTTCTTTTGTTACTTTTTCTTCAGTAATACCGAAAGCATCTAACACTTTTGCTGCAATGCCTTCAGGTTCTTTCATTAAACCTAATAATAAATGTTCCGTACCTATATTTGAATGATTCAATCTCATTGCTTCTTCTTGTGCATGCGCTAATACACGTTGCGCACGTTCTGTTAATCTACCAAATAGCATAAACTAACCTCCTATTTTATATATGTTCTCTTAAAAAGGTTGCTCTTTGTTCATCTACAGATTGTTCCGAGTCATTACCTTCAAAGAATGGTGTTTGTATTGTAACCATTAAATTATCAAAATTAAAGTTATTACTCTCGATATGTCCTAAATCTATACCCAGTTTCATTTCACTTAATCTTAATGAAGCTTCTTCAACAGATATTAATTGTGCAGATTTCAATATACCTTTCGCACGATGAACTCTGTCTTTTGTTTCCATATGATTAAAGCGATCAAGTCTTTGTCTAATTTGTTCTTCTTCACTAATGATTTGTTCAACAATTTGAGTTAAATCTTCAATGATTTCTTCTTCAGTCTTACCAAGTGTTAATTGATTGGATATTTGATACACATGACCAAGTGCACCTGTACCTTCACCATAAATACCTCGAATAGTATATCCGAATCTATTGATAGCTTGTCCAATTCGTTTCATACGTTTCATAATGCTTAAGCCAGGTAAGTGCAACATAACACTCGCTCTTAACCCTGTTCCAATGTTCGTTGGACAAGTCGTTAAAAATCCGTGCTGTTCATCATATGAAATCGTTAGATGTTTATCAAGCTCATCATCTAATTTAGATGCTGTTTCATACAACTCGTTTAGCACGAGATTGTGACCCATAACTTGTATTCTAACGTGATCTTCTTCGTTGATCATAACACTTGTTGATTCATCTTCATTTAATAATACTGCACCAAATTTCTGTTTTGTCAGAGCTGGGCTAATAAGATGTTTGAACACGAGTTTATTCTGATCTAGTTCACTTAAATCTGATAACTTCGTCAATTTCAATTCTGATAATGCTTTACTCACTTTTTCTATTACTTTGTTGCCTGTTTCGTCATCTTCTTCATATTTGAGCGGATGAACTTCGTCTTGAAGGTTACGTGCAAGTCTTATTCTAGAACTCATGACAATTGGCGTGTCTTCTGTTTCTTTCATCCAATCGCTAATATGTTCATTCATATGCTCTTCCATTTACTCGACCTCACCTTCTGCTTTCAATGCTTTTATTTCATCTCTTACAACTGCTGCATCTTCAAAGGCTTGCTCTTCAATTAAGCCTTGGAGTATTTTTTCTTTCTCAGCAATTTGTTGTTTGAGTTGTATTTTACTTCTTGAAGATACAGGTATTTTACCTGTATGCTCCCCACTGCCCGCTTGAACTCTTCTAATAATTTGCGGTACATCATCTTTAAAAGTTTCATAGCAGTCATGACAACCAAACTTACCAACTTTAGCAATATCTGTTAAAGTCATGCCACAAGTAGGACAGTGCTTTTCTTCTTGTGGTTGAACTTGTTTAAAGTTAATACCATGTTTACCTACTAAATATTGTAGAAATTGGTTCACAACAAATTCTTGGTCCAAATTTTGATCACTCATATGATCATCTTGGAAATAAAAATGTTCTGAAGCACAGTTTTTACATATCCATTGTTCTGTTTTATGTTTCTTACCTGTTGATGTTAATTGAATTGTTGCTTCTTCTTTACCACAAATTTCACAAAGCATACTGTCACTCCTTTTTAACTATAATGTATGACGGCAAGTATACGTTTCAATATATTTGCTCGAATAATATCTCTATATGGTATTTCTATTTGCAATGTATCTCTATGAAGCGTTTGAACAATCATTTTTTTCTCTCTATCTGTAATTAAGTCATTTTCATACAAACCATCCACAATTCTAAATGCATTTGCTTGTGAGATTTGATCGCCTGTCAATTCAATTAGATGTCTAATGAATGCTGATTGACTATTCGTTTCAACTTTTGAAATACGAATGTAACCACCGCCGCCTCTTTTACTTTCAATAGCGTATCCGTGCTCATTTGTAAATCTTGTTTTTATAACATAGTTTAATTGGGAAGGTACACAATCAAACTTTTCAGCAATATGTGCACGTTTAATTTCAACGACATCTCCTTGAGCCTCCTCTAGCAATTGCTTTAAGTATTGCTCAATGATATCCGACATGTTGTGCATTAATTCATCACCTCTTTTGACCTTCTTTGACTATATTATATGTTCTGTTGTTTATTATTTCAATTAATTTGTTTCTTTAAAAATTTTTAAAATTTTATACCGCTTTCAAAAGAAATAAGTTATCATATAAGGTAGGTTATGATTGAGTATAAACGAAGGGAAAGGTGTGTCAATTATGCATTATATTATCGGGATTATCGGTATCTTATTATTCCTATTTCTAGCATGGTTAGTAAGCTCTGATAAAATGCGTGTCAGATGGCAGTATATAGGATTAATGATCGTAATCCAGTTTATATTTGCTTTCTTATTATTAAAAACAACAGGTGGATTAACTATCATAGGTGGTATTTCAAGTGGTTTTGGCTACATCATAGCAAAAGCTATGGAAGGGATAAACTTCGTATTTGCGGGTATTGCAAATATCGATCCTAAGACAGATAAGCCTGTTTCAGTTTATTTCCTTAACGTATTAATGCCAATTGTGTTTGTATCAGCACTTATCGGTATTTTACAATACCTTAAAATCTTACCTCTTATCATTAAATATTTAGGTTTAGTCATTTCTAAAGTTAATGGTATGGGTAAATTAGAATCATATAATGCGGTCGCATCTGCAATTTTAGGTCAATCAGAAGTGTTTATTTCTATCAAAAAACAACTTCCATTAATTCCTAAACATCGTATGTATACATTAACAGCTTCAGCTATGTCTACTATATCTGCATCAATCGTTGGTGCATATTTTACGATGGTTGAACCAAGATACGTTGTAACAGCTATCGTATTAAACTTATTTGGTGGATTTATTATGGCATCCATTATTAATCCATATACAGTAGATCCAAAAGAAGACGACATCATGATTCAAGAATCAGAAGAAAAACAATCATTCTTCGAAATGTTAGGTGAATATATTTTAGATGGTTTCAAAGTTGCCGTTATCGTAGCAGCAATGTTAATCGGTTATGTTGCATTAATCGGACTATTAAATGGTGTTACGTCTAACATTTTAAGTTTCGTTTCTGGTGGTACAGTTTCATGGGACTTCCAAACATTAATTGGATTTGTATTTGCACCATTCGCTTTCTTAACAGGGGTTCCTTGGGCAGATGCAGTACAATCAGGTAGTATTATGGCTACTAAAGTTCTTTCAAATGAATTTGTTGCGATGGGTATTCTACCTGATGCAGATATTTCAGAAAGAGCAAATGGTATCATTTCAGTATTCTTAGTTTCATTCGCAAACTTTGGTTCTATTGGTATCATCGCGGGTGCTGTTAAATCATTAAATGATAAACAAGGGGATAATGTCGCACGCTTCGGTATTAAATTATTATACGGTGCAACATTAGTATCATTCTTATCAGCTACAATCGCAGGATTTTTCTTATAATAAATAGAAGCAGTCTACAGAACAATAATCGTTCTGTAGACTGCTTTTTTGTTTATTATACTTGTTCTATTTGATATTGTTTTACGATTTCTTCAATGAAATACGCCATAATTTTGTAGTCTTCAGTAAGTTCCGGATGGAATGAAATACCTAAGTATTGATTTTGTCTTACAGCTACAATTCTATCTTCAACCTTAGATAATACCTCCACACCTTCATGAGCTGATTGTATGTGAGGTGCACGTATAAATACTGCATTAACCGCTTCTTCAATACCTTTAACATCTAAATCTTGTTCAAAGCTATCTACTTGTCTACCAAATGAATTTCTCTCAACAACAACGTCCAATTTATTTAAATGACTTTCTTGGCCAACTACTTCTTTCGCTAAAAGTATTAACCCCGCACAAGTTCCATACATAGGTAAGGAACTATTTCTTAGTGCTTCTGTAAAGCAATATAAATCCATTAAACGACGCATAGTCGTTGATTCTCCACCAGGTAAGACTAAACCATCAATTTCATCTAACTGCTCTACATGCTTAATTGTAATACCTTCATGGCCAGCTTTTTCAATATGCTTAATATGTTCTCTTACAGCACCTTGTAAACCTAGGACACCTATCTTCATATTACCATCCACGCTCTTGCATACGTTCTTCTAATGATAATTGATTGATGTCTAAACCTTTCATAGCTGGTCCTAATTCTTTAGACAATTCAGCAATTAATTTATAATCTTGATAATGTGTAGTTGCTTGAACAATAGCTTTAGCAAATTTTTCTGGTGCTTCAGATTTAAAGATACCAGATCCAACGAATACACCATCAGCGCCTAATTCCATCATTAATGCAGCATCAGCTGGCGTTGCTACCCCACCTGCTGCAAAGTTTACAACTGGTAAACGACCTAGATCTTTAATTTCTTTTAATACTTCATATGGTGCACCAATATTTTTAGCTTCAGTCATAATTTCGTCGTCACTCATCACAACTAATTTACGTACTTCTGCATTCACTTGTCTCATATGACGAACTGCTTCAACTATATTACCAGTTCCTGGTTCACCTTTCGTACGTAACATTGCAGCACCTTCACCAATTCTACGTGCAGCCTCACCTAAATTACGGCAACCACAAACAAATGGCACTGTAAATTCATCTTTTTTCAAATGATATTCTTCATCTGCTGGTGTTAACACTTCTGACTCATCAATATAATCTACGCCCATTGATTCCAATACACGTGCTTCTGTGATATGACCAATTCTACCTTTAGCCATAACAGGAATAGATACAGCATTCATAACTTCTTCTACAATACGTGGGTCAGCCATTCTTGCTACCCCACCAGCTGCTCTAATATCAGATGGTACGCGTTCTAATGCCATTACAGCAACAGCACCTGCTTCTTCAGCTAATTTAGCTTGTTCGGCATTAACCACATCCATGATTACGCCACCTTTTTGCATTTCTGCCATACCTCTTTTAACTTTATCTGAACCAGTAATTTTTGACATCGTAAAACTTCCTCCTTTTAAATCGCTTACTAGTAGGTTATACTAAATTCTGAACTGGTAAAAGAGTCAGATTTATCAAATAATTAGTGGTCAGTTTTCGAGGTGAATAAAATGGAAATGCTCATGTTCAACATCAATAGGAAGATTAATACGCCTATATACATACAACTATATGAAAATATCAAAAAAAATATTATTAACGACGTTATGAGGTATAACGAAAAATTACCTTCAAAAAGGCAATTAAGTCATTATTTATCGGTAAGTCAAACAACGATAGAACACGCTTATCAGCTACTTTGCGATGAAGGTTATATCTATAGTAAAAATCGTTCTGGCTTTTATATTAATGACATCGTTAATCTACCGGTAACCTATAAAACGAAAATTCCTGAAGCTCACTACATAGAAGAACAAAAGTATCAATATAGCTTTAAATTAGGTGCAATAGACAAAACGCATTTCCCGAATGACCTTTTTAGAAAATACGCTAAAGAAGCATTTGATGAACAACAAATAGATTTATTAGATAGTGGCCATAAGCAAGGTGATTTTAATCTAAGAAAAGAAATCAGTTATTATGTCTTTCATAGCCGTGGCGTAAATTGTTCACCAGATCAAATTGTCGTTGGGTCGTCAACAGAGCAGTTATTATCCATTATTACGGATATCATTTCAGAGTCTAAATATATGATTGAAGATCCTCTATACAAACAAGTGAGAGATCTATTAAAAAGAAAACATATCCCATTTGATTTTATTCCAGTTACACAAAATGGGATTGATATAGAGCAAATTATCAAGACGGATAGTGATGTTGTGTATATAACACCTAGTCATCAATTTCCAACTGGTGTCATTATGGACTTAAAACGACGAACACAACTCATTAAATGGGCTTCAGAACGAGACAATCGATTTATTATTGAAGATGACTATGATTCAGAATTTAGATATAGTGGAAGGCCGATACCAGCACTACAAAGTTTAGATCATTCAGATAGCGTTATATATGTCAGTACGTTCTCTAAATCTATTTCGCCTTCATTGCGAGTGGCCTATGCTGTACTTCCGAAAAATTTAATTGCTTTATATCACAAAAAGACAAACATAGAAGGTGGCACCGTACCAAGACATACCCAATATATGTTAGCAAGGTTTATGAATGAAGGTCATTTCGAAAGACATTTAAATCGCATGAGAAAAATATATCGAACTAAAAGAGATATTATACTCGAACAACTCAAAAAATATCCTGAAACCTTTTCGATTTCAGGGGAATTAACGGGAATGCATTTTATATTAAATGTTCATAATGGTTTATCTTTAGAGGAATGTATAAGAAGAATTGAAGCATGCAATATCGATATTAAACCCCTCTCTCATTATCGCTTTAAACAAACTGATGAGAAACCTCACTTTGTTCTCGGATTCGGTGGTATTAATATTGAAGATGCCAAAACACATATCAATAGTTTAATAGAATGTTTAACCAAATAAAAAAAGACTTCGCAATGAAGTCTTTTTTTATTTGCTATGACTTAAACTTTGTAATTTCATTAATTCATTTCTAATGCTTGTATATTCTTTTAATTCTGGTAAATCAATTTTTTCATAGTCTGCATTAAAGACCACTTTCTTACAAATATTCTCATATGTCGTTAAATAAAGTCCTAAGTCATGATCTGATAGCGTCGTAATCTTACCTTGTGCATAAGCTCTTTCTAACGTAAATGCTAATTGTTCAACTGTAAATATAATCGGATAAACATATTCAATCTTTTTAACTTTGTTATCCATTTCATTCAACGCAGCTTGATACATTGCCTTCGTATTCATGATTTCAGTGTGCAAATCTGTGATGATTTTTGATTTTGCTATATTATGATGATACTTATTAGAAGAAAATATTGCATGTAACAAACTTGCTTGTAGTTTTAACGTATTATTAATCGTCTTAGGTAATTTTTTAGACGCTTGATTTCTTCCTACTATTAGTACACCAATTAAACCTATTACTGAACCTATTACTACATCAACAATTCTTGGCATCACTAAATATGTATCGAAATGTTGAGTGATTGCTGCTGACATTAAAAGAACATTCGGTGTAATAAATGTGACTGCAATTGTATAATTAAATGCGACTAATAACTCAGCTGTTCCCATCAAGATAGCCATTAGTATGACAATCGTCCATGTATTAGGCTCAAATGCTAAAATTAAAATTGCAACTAACATACCCGTAATTGTACCTACTGTTCTTTGCAATGCTCTTTGGATTGTAGAGAGTGATGATGAACCTAATAATACAGAACAACAAGATATTGGTATCCAATAAGCTCTTTCAAACCCCATACCAAATGCGATGATAACTGAAGTAAATAATATAATTCCATATTGCATAGAAGACATTAAAACTAATGAATCTCTTGATAAATTTTCCTTAATAATTCTTGAGTACATCGGTTTTCTATATTTAATTTGTTTATCAAATTGCAAATTCTTATCGTTAAGAATCATGACTGTATCATTAATTAATTCAGCTAATGACTTTATGTAAGAGCTTTCTCCATCATATTCAATCGGTACATATTGAGCAGATTCACTACCTGCAATTCTAAGCTGAATATAAGTAAGTGCTTCACTTATTTCTTTTGGTAACACTTCATAACCTTTAGACGATAATTCTAAGCAGGCAGACCATATAGCTTCAGCACGCCCTTTTAACTGCAACATTCTATTATAACCATGCGTTTTATTCCAAAAAGCATTAGCAGTTGTTAAAGTATTTGTTGCATGATGTATCGCATTTAAAGTATTACTACGTGCATCATCAAATTTTTTCCCACTAAAATTTCCAGTTAAAATTGCTAAATTCTTATAAATATTTGATACACTTTCAGCTTCCGGCTTTTTATGATTAAACATTGCATCAATTATTACAACAATTGTACTAACAATACCCCCACATAAAACAAGTAATCCTCAAACAAGTAATCCTCTGTTCAGGAAATCCTCAGGCATAATTGGCATAATAGAAGCTACACTATATGTAAGTACAAAGAATAAAGAAGAAGGACCAGGTATTTGAAAAGCTTTTAAAACGAAATGACCTATCATCCCTATAAGTCCTAATACTAATGCATATAAAAATGGAATCGTGATTGTAATCGTTCCTAACATGATACAAATACTTAATACTATAGAAACTGCTATAACTTTTCTAATTCGTGAAGGATATGATCCATTAATAATGTATATATTACTAAATGATCCTAATAACGCAGTTAGTCCTAGATCGAATCTTCCAAGTAATACACTTCCAGCTAAAATGATAAAAACAATGATGGCTTGCATAAATGCTTTTTTAGTTGCTAAATTATTTTTATTCACTTTAAACATCACTTCAAAATATTTTTTCATGTCATATCTCCTCTCACAATTTTCAAGCAAAAAAAAGAGACCTAACAGGTCTCGAGTGCGACTCATCGCATCCATTTATAAACATTTGCCCGGCAACGTCCTACTCTCGCGGAACGTAAGCCCAACTACCATCGGCGCTAAAGAGCTTAACTTCTGTGTTCGGCATGGGAACAGGT
>NZ_JAJNHJ010000008.1:0-97086 GCF_022386965.1 Mammaliicoccus sp. B-M6 | reverse complement strand
ATATTGGTAACATTTCTTTAGGCATCGCTTTTGTAGCAGGTAAAAATCTTGTTCCTAAACCTGCAGCAGGTATAATTGCTTTTTTTATTTTAGTCATAATAATCTCCTTTACTTAAATACATTTATAAATTCTTGTTTAGATTTTTCTTTATAGTAATTGAAATCAAATTCTTCAAACGATTTATTTCCTTCTAGATGTATCATAAAGCCATCTACAAGGCCTTCTACACTGTTTTCTGTAATTATCGCTTGATTTTCATTTAAATATTCAGTTGTTTCTTTTAAATTCACTGTTATTACATCAGTATTTAAAGCTAAAGCTTCATATACTACTAACCCTAAACCTTCATAATTTGAAGATAGAACGAAAGCATCCACATGATCTAATAAAGGATACGGGTTGTTTATGCCACCCAGAATCACAATATTCTCTTTTGCAACTGAATCTCGAACCCATTGAATCGTTTGAGATTTCAAAGGTCCATGTGGACATACCATAATTAAAAATACATTAGGATTTTCAATATAAACCTTTTCAAATGCAGCTATTAACTTATCGTGGCCTTTTTGATAATCATATCTTCCAATATTCATGTATACTTTAATTTCTGGATTATACAAGGCATCGAGCATTCTACATTTTGAAACCCTCATTTGATTATATAATTCCACAGAATTAACAATAGGGTCCTTCTCATTTAAATTAAAGTATTCATCGATTACATCTTGGTTATTCACAAATAAATGTTTGAACGTTTCTGTTAACTCTCTATCTTTTGAGAAATCTTCATAAAGTCCAGTAATAGAGTTTACAATACTTTTTTCTATTTTATCTTTTTGAGTTACTAATGTTGATTTTGAATATTCTTCTTTAGTTTCCAATTGCTTTATAGACTTAGTTATATTTTCCGTCAATACTGTTTGTTCTGGATAATCCTGTATTATTTTATCATCTAGCTGTTCTTGATCTAAATTGGCAAAATCCAAATACATATTTTCATTATAAGCATAATCAACATGTACATTATCAATTGATTCTAATAAATTTTCTTTTGCTAGTTTTCTTGTTCTTTGTTCTCCTAGGAAATTATTTACAGTGACAACTTTATTAGAAACTTGAGGTAAATGATTGATTAGATTTGCTTTTAGATTTCTATGAACAAGTACGATTTTATTTGCTTTTTCATATGCACCATAGATAATTTTTTTACTAAAATTCTTTTTAGCTTCATACTCAGCAAACATATCAGTATGAACCCAGATAGCAGTATTTGTATCAATATGTCGCATCATTTCAGCACTTTTTCTTTCAAAGCCAGTATAATGAATAAACCAATCTATTTTTAAATCACCAAATAGTCTACTAAATTCTGCTTTGAAAATTCTGCTTAAATCTTTTTCCATACCTTTAATTTTAAATTTTTCGTTCCATAAATATCTTTTCATCAACAATCTATCTTTAATACTACCGTTTATTTCTCCAACTGTTGGATAAAAATGAACGTTTTCAGGTAAATCTAACAAGCGATAATAATGTTCTTTTTTTACCTTATCTTTTTCAAAGAAACAAATATAATTTTTTTCTGTAGTATCAATATTTTCTAATGTGTTAATTAAAGCAGTCGTAATACCATTGCTCCAAAATCCTCCACTAACAATTACTACTGTTTCTTTACCATTATGAAGATTATGTTCTTCAATTGTTAAATCATCTTTATCTAGAAACATATGATTAATAATAATTTTAGGCGCATCTAACTTGTCATACTTATTATATTCATTTTTAAATTCTTGATAATCGATTTGTTGCGGAATTTGTTCAATTTGCTTTAACAATCCTTCTAAGCTATTTGATTGTAGAAATGGGTATAATGATAAATCGTCATATAAACCTCTATTTTCTTTATAATCTTTATAATCATAAGTATAAAGTATAACTGGTTTACCTAAATTCACGTAATCGTACATTACTGATGAATAATCTGTGATAAGACAATCAGTGACAGCTAGAAATTCATATGTCTCAATGTTAGATGGGAATGGTTTAACTTTCTCGTATGAATCTGGAATAATCGTTTTTTCAAATGGATGAAGTTTTACGTATAGCACTGTATTTTCATCTAAATTTTCTTCAAAATATGTAATTAACTTTGTAACATGTTGAGAATTCTGTACACTACCAATATTCCCTCTCCATGTAGGCATATATGCTAGTATTTTTTTATTATTTAAATTCAAATCATTTCTATTCTGATTTCTTTTCTCTTCTTCAAAAAAGACACTGTTTCTTGGAGAAGGACCAACTATAAATTTACCGTTATAAACATTGTTTAAATGATGCGTTCTTGCCAATATTTCCATTGTTTTTTGATTATTGACATATATTCTATCAGCCATATAGAAGTTTCTTTGCACATTAGCAATATCCACTACTTTAGGAATATCTTTACCCATATGTTTTAAAGGCGTTCCATGCCAAATGATATAATATTTCTGCCCTTCTCTCTTATTAAAGAATGGATAAAATGTTGTATCATTTATTAAATATTCACAAGTAGCCATTAATTCATAGTATTGATTCGACATATGTTTTACAAAATTAATTTTCTTTAGTTCTGACTTATCGAAAAATAACTCAATATCTTCTGTATCTTTCAAAGCTACATAAATTTTAAAATTTAGTTTACTATTATTTAACATTTCTTTTATCATGTAATAAATATGACCACTATATGTATCACCATGCACCGCTTCAAAAAAAATGTTCCCTTTTTTAATTTTTTTATTACGTCTTGCATTTACATATATTAACTTACCTTTATTTTTCTTATAATTATTATATTTCTTTAAAACTCTTTTTTTCATTTTTTCCTCTTCTTTCTAATAAATTATTATCTATTATAATTCCAGGAAATTCATTCAAACTAAATCAACACAATTAATCGTCTGTCGATTATTCTATTCCTCTTTATATTCACCATTTTTAATTTCCAAATAATCTTGAACTATATTTTGTATTTTAATTAACATGTATATTAAAACCGTTGCCATACTCATAAATTTAAGAAATAACTTCATATTCCTGTCCCCTTATCCCATATCTCTTTATTAATAATTATGTAAAATATCAAGTGTATATTTTGAAATCTTAACTACTATTTCTATTTATAAAACAACAAATTACTAAAAGCGTTTTCAAAAATAGGAAAAATAATACATTTTACATACTATGATTATATCATTAAAATTCAAAAGAAAAAGGCAATTATTTAAAGTTACAAAATTAAAACTTACTCTCTTCAATTTCAAAATAATATACATTTATTTTTTTGTTTTTCTATAGTATTTTAATTCAAGAAATATTGAACAATTCTAAAATAATATATATTTCATACAAACTACTTATAATAAGTTGATTGTATGTGTTCCAATATTTAATAGTATTATCCTCATATATTTATAACTACTAATTCTCCTGTATCATCTTATTATGCGTCACGCGGTTATCGAAATTTTTAGCGATATTGATTTTATAATCTGTATGTTTGTCATAATCTGTTCCATACACGCAAGCATACAAGATATCCACTAAGAAACTGATGGAATCTCGTGTTGTGAAGTTGCTGATTTTGGAATATAACTTTTCCCTTGTTGAGATGCGTAATGTACTGTCTGCGTATTTGGTTACTGTATTTTCACCAATACTTGTGAGTCCGATAATTGGGATATGCTTTTTCTTTAACATTGGTAATAATTTCAAGATACTTTGATTTTCACCACTATATGAAATGAAGATGGCACATGTTTGTTTCGATGACTTTTCGATTTCAAAATGAGGTTCGAGTGCACAGAGTTTAACGGTCTTGCCAATTTGATTCATTCTCATTTCAAAGTCTTCGCATATCATCAAATTATGATATAATCCAAAAATTTTAATGGTTTCCGCTTCTTTTAAATACGTGACTGCTTTATCCAATTCTTGATGATCAATCAAATGCACAGTATCGTCTATCGTTGTTTGATTGAGTCGTGCTAATTTATGGCTAATGGACATGTTATTATCTGATGCATCAAATGGGAAGTTTGCGTCTATTGATTCATAATGTCGGTTTAAATATTCTACTTCTTCTAAATAATGATCTTTCAACTCTAACCAACCGTCGAATCCTAACTTTTTAGCTATGCGAATACCAGTCGAAGGATGTGTATATGTTTCTTTAGAAATTTGATTTAACGTCTTAGGCTTAATCTTCTCTCTTTCTTCAAACAAAAATTGAATAATACTTTGTTCTGCTTGTGAAAATATATCTTCTTTCATTCTTTCTGTTAAAAGCATATTGATATCTCCTTTTGTAAAAAGTCATTACAAAAATCCGGTTTATTTTTAGGAAATTTGTAAATGCCATTTGATAATGCCCGATTTGCCTTTTTAATGATTACTTCTATTTTATACTTAACGTGTATAAGAAAGAAAATATTAGGAGGTCATTATAATGGAAAAAGGGATAAAAATTGTAACTATCGGTGGCGGTAGCAGTTATACGCCTGAATTGATGGAAGGTTTTATTAAACGATATGAATCTTTACCTTTAAGTGAAATTTGGTTGGTGGACATTCCTGAAGGTAAAGAGAAATTAGAAACTGTTGGCAAAATGGCACAAAGAATGTGGGATGCTTCTCCATATGATGTTACAGTACATTTATCATTAGATAGACGCGAAGCTTTAAAAGATGCTGATTTCGTTACGACACAATTTAGAGTAGGTTTATTAGATGCTAGAATCAAAGATGAACGTATTCCTTTATCACATGGTTTCTTAGGTCAAGAAACGAATGGTCCGGGTGGTATTTTCAAAGCGTTAAGAACAATTCCTGTCTTATTAGATATTGTCGAAGATATGAAAGAACTTTGTCCAAATGCATGGTTAATTAATTTTACAAATCCAAGTGGTATGGTAACAGATGCTATCGTACGATACGGCAAATGGGAAAAAGTACTTGGTCTATGTAATGTACCTGTGAATAGTTTGATTAATGAGCCGGAAATGTTGAATGTTGGTGAAGGAGAACTTACGCATCATTTTGCAGGATTAAACCATTTCCACTGGCATCGAGTTAAAGACGCAAATGGTCATGACGTGACTGATCAATTAAATAAACAATTAGTTGAAGATGCATCATCGTTACCTTCTAATATCTTTGATGTTCCATTTTTCGAAGAGCAATTACAACAAATGCAGCTCATTCCATGTGGTTACCATAGATATTACTACCGTGCAGAAGAAATGCTTGAACATGCACTTAAAGAATACAATGATCCAGAAATCGGTACGCGTGCTGAACAAGTTAGACAAACTGAAAAAGAATTATTTGAACTCTATAAAGATGAACATCTCGATCATAAACCAGAGCAACTAAGTCAACGTGGCGGCACACACTATTCAGATGTTGCATGTGAGACAATTGCATCTATCGCTTCAAATAAAAATACACATGTCGTAGTATCTACTGTTAATAAAGGTGCAGTACCAGATTTAGCACCTGATGATGTGGTAGAAGTGTCAGCATATATCAACGCGACAGGTGCACAACCAATCGCATTCGGTTCCTTACATCCAGCAGAGCGCGGATGGTTACAAGTAATGAAGAATATGGAATTATGTGTAGAAGAAGCAGCCGTTACAGGAGATTACGGATTACTATTACAAGCATTTATTATCAACCCATTAATTCAAAGTGGAGAATCTGCGAAACAAGTAATGAATGAATTACTCATTGCACATAAAGCATACTTACCACAATTTGCAGAAACAATCGCTCAATTAGAAGCACAAGGTGTCACTATTAAAGATGACAAAGCAAGAGCATTGAGCGCAGAAGCATCATTGAAAGAAGTATAAGTAGGAAGATAGAAGTCTTGGATGAAGCGTGAGGCAGTAAAGTGTCTCACGTTTTTTTGTGTGAGTGTGAGTGTTGAAGTGGTGCGCTAACGATCTTGTTTGTGATTCTTGAGCGTTAGAATTTCTAACGATCTTGTTTTGCAGCCTTGATCGTTAGAGCCCCATCAAAATACAAAAAAACCGATTGTGCCCCTGCACAATCGGCTTCAATACTTTCCTATATGATAATATTATCTATTAATCTTGCTTGGCTAAATTTAACGGCTAGTGAAATAAAGATTTGTCCTTCTATTGTATGTTGTTCTTCTAATTCTGGATAACTGTAAATAGCGACTTCTACTATATCTCCGCTCACGTTACTTTCTAAATATTGCGTGATGGCTTGTATTAAGACGTCACTATTTCTTTCACCTTCATCATATTTCTTCTTAGCTAATGTTAAACTTTTAGATAAATGTACGGCTTCTATTCTTTCTTGTTCTGTTAAATAGATATTTCTTGAACTTTTTGCTAGCCCATCTTCTTCTCTTACGATATCTATTGGTACGATTTGAACTGAGTGGTTAAAGTCTTCTACCATTTTTTCTATTATAGCGAGTTGTTGTGCGTCTTTTCTACCAAAGTAAGCGCGTGTTGGTTGAATAATATTAAACAACTTATTAACGACTGTGACAACACCATCAAAGTGACCTGGTCTTTTCTTACCTTCTAGCACTTGTGCTAAACGACCTACAGTAATCGTCATCTCTAGTTCTCCTGGATACATTTCTTCAACTGTTGGATGAAATACATAATCTACGCCAATTTGTTTAAGTTTCTCTAAATCAGATTCAAATGGTCTTGGGTAATCATCAAAATCTTCATTAGGTCCGAATTGTAATGGATTTACAAAAATACTCACTGCAGTTACATCATTTTCTTCTATTGATTGTTTCATCATTTTTAAATGACCATCGTGCAATGCACCCATCGTTGGTACGAGTCCTATTGTTTTACCTTGAGATTTAAATTGAGATACGATTGAATTCATATCTTTAATACGTTCTACTACTTGCGTCACTACTCTGTCTCCCCCATCACTTTCTTCTTATATGTGTGTGCTTCTGAAGGGAATGCACCACTTTTAACTTCTTCATGATATGCTTTTAGTGCATCTACACCATTTGAAAAATCACCATATTGTTTCACAAATTTAGCAATATGTTCTGAACCGTAATTTAATAAATCATGATATACCAGTACTTGACCATCTGTACCTTTTCCTGCGCCTATACCGATAACTGGAATTGTCAGTTGTTCCGTAATCACTTCAGCTAAATCACTTGGAATCGCTTCTAATACGAGCATCACTGCCCCTGCCTGTTCAACTGCTTTCGCATCTTTTATCAATTGTTCAGCTTCTCTTTTTGAACTTGCTTGTAATTTATAACCTGTAATGCCGACACTTTGAGGTGTTAAGCCTAAATGAGATACGACTGGCACACCAATTTGAGTACAACCTTGGATCAATGTCGTATGCACACCTTCGATTTTCACAGCGTTTGCTTTAGTATCTTTATACAATTGAATCGCATTTTTCATATCCGTTGTATGGTCGATACCTACTGCTCCAAAAGGTACATCAACGATTACGTAACTTTCTGGTGCACCTCTTCTAACAGCTTTCGCATGATGTATCATATCTTCCATTGTCACTTCGACTGTACTATCGTAGCCCAACACAACCATTCCTAAAGAATCGCCTACTAAAATAGTGTCTATACCTGCTGCTTCTGCTTGTTTAGCACTTGGATAATCGTATGCTGTAATCATGGATATTTTTTCTTTTTGTTCTTTCATGGACAACAATTGTTTAATGGTTTTCATCCCGTACCACCTTCTTATATTTGTTATTATGTATATATTAACATTGAAAGGAAAATAATAAATGAAAAAGTTTGGAATAATCGGTCCTGGCGCTGTGGGTACAGCCATTACATTTGCTTTAACGCAATCAAACCTTGATGTTACGCTGTTTGGAAGATCAAATGCTACAGTCTATTTCCAAGAATACAATCAAGATGTGCAACATTCATTTCCCGTTCAATCTTTAGAAGATGCACATGAAAAAGTAGATATCTTATTTATTGCTGTCAAAGCAACGCAACTCGACGCAATCATCCCGTATCTTCATCATATCCTACATGCTAATAGCGTTATTATTTTAACTCAAAATGGCTATGGACAGTTAGAAAAAATTGATCACCCACACAAATTTCATGCTGTCGTATATATAAGCGGACAAAAAGAAGGCAACGTCGTCACGCACTTTAGAGATTGGACTTTAAGATTACCTAATCACGCGCAAACATTAGATATTAAAAGTTTAACCGAAGATAGTTTACTTAATATTGAATGTCTCGAAGATTATGATCAACATGTTTGGTATAAATTAATCGTCAATTTAGGGATTAATACGGTAACTGCTCTTACGAGACAACCAGCTCGTGTACTTAAACACAATCAAATACATGCACTTTGTTACAACTTATTAGTTGAAGGTAATCGTGTCGCTAAAGCTGAAGGTATTTATTTTGATGATGATTTTGAAGAGAGCATAATGAAAATTTATGAAGGATACCCTGATGATATGGGTACAAGTATGTATTACGACATGATAAGTGAAAGACCTTTAGAAACAGCATTTATACAAGGTTATATCTACAAAGTTAGCCAAAAACACAATTTAACAACACCTTATATAGATAGTACTTATGCAGTTTTAAGTACTTATTAATGCATCCATATTAATAGCCCCTACACCACGGGAATAATGGTATAGGGGCATTTTTTATACGTTTAACTCCTATTTAATATATCTTCCATCATCAACCAACCTTTTTGATCCGTGTTGTCTGGATCATATGGTTCGAAACCATAATTTAAATACATATTAATTGCTGGATAACTCGTTGTTTGTGTCGTTAAATATACTTCTTTATGACCAAGCTCAATTATTTTGTTAAGTGCTGCACTTAATAATGGCTTTGATAATTTCTTACCTTGATATTCTGGTTTAATGGCTACGAAATGTATTCTACCCAAATGTGAGTCCGTTAAAGGTAACTGACCGAACCATGCTGTCGTCGTCCCTATTACATCACCTGATGCATTCTCAATAAATAAACATCTATATTTCATTTCTTCTATATGAGAGCCAAATTCTTTATGAAACCTTTGCAATGCTTCGTCTATATTTGAAAATTCCTCTGCAGCAGTTTCAACTTCTGCCCAAAGACGTTCGTCCCCTTCTTCAAACATTCTAATCGAATAACCTTCTGGTAATTCATATTCAGGTATGTTGTCTAAATGATTTCTAATCATCTTAAGCTTAATTCTTTCCATAATAATACACCTCTATTTCTATAAAGTTACTGTAAACGTTTCAAATTACAACTTGTCATATGCCTATTATCTTTTTAATCTGACTGTCATAAAAGAAATTTTATTTTTATTCTCCTGTAACCTATGATATCAAAAATGATGTTAGAGTGTATGAAGTAATAAAGATACAAAATTTATAAATGCTTTAAATAGCACATGGAGGATATTTTTTTATGAAGAAATTATTATTTGCAACAACAGCTGCAGCAGGAATTATTGCTTCTGGATTTGGCGCTCAAGCAGATGCAAGTGAATATACAAACTACTCTAATCAAAATACAAACTATAACTATACAACTACACAAGTCGCTCAACCGACTCAAGTAACTCAAACTACAGAATCAACTGATTCATCTAATACAAGTGAAGTATATAAAGAGTTTATCGCTGCTGGCGGTACAAAAGCATTATGGGATAACATCGTAATGCCTGAATCTAGCGGTAACCCAAATGCAGTAAATGAACTTGGCTACAGAGGTCTTGGTCAAACTAAAGAATCTTGGGGTACAGGTAGTGTTACTGAACAAACTAAAGGCATGATCAATTATGCTAAAGAACGTTACGGTTCAATCGAAGCTGCAATTGCTTTCCGTCAAGCTAACAACTGGTGGTAAGATATAAATAAACAAACTTCTGCTATGTGGATTTCCACATAGCAGTTTTTTTATACACAAAATCTTTGACAAAACCAGATATACATATTATACTCAACTTGTATCTAAATTAAATACAAGAAAGAGGTTATGTAAAATGAAAATAGGTATTATAGCAGCAAACGGTAAAGCAGGTAAATTAATTACAGAAGAAGCAATTAACAGAGGTTTAGATGTAACAGCCATCGTTCGTAACGAAAATAAAACAGTGGCAACACAATCTATTATTAAAGATATATTTGATTTAACAAGTGAAGACTTAACACAATTCGATGTTGTTGTAGATGCTTTCGGTGAAACTAGAGAAGGCAAACTTCATTTACACCAAGACTCTATTCAACATTTAAGTGATATTTTATCAAACACAAACACACGATTAATCATTATCGGAGGCGCTGGTAGTTTATACGTTGATGATCAATTAGAAAATCAACTATTCGATACACCTGATTTTCCAGAAGTATTTAAACCACTTGCAAAAGCTCAAGGTAAAGCACTTGTAGACCTTCGTAAAAGAGATGACGTACGCTGGACATTTATCAGTCCTGCAGCAGAATTCATAGCTGATGGAGAAAGAACTGGAGAATACATTTTAGCTGGGGAAGTCTTCACTTTAAACGATAAAGGTGAAAGTAAAATAAGCTATGCTGATTGCGCCATTGCATTAGTAGATGAAGCAACTGAAGGTAACCATATCCAAGAAAGAATTTCTGTATTATCAAAATAATACACATTTACTATCGCAATTCTCATCTCTCAAAGTTATAATAAATAAGGAATCTAAGAGGTGAAAAGCGTGAATACACAAATATCAGTAGCAATTCATATATTATCATTACTATCTGTGAACAAAGAACCTATATCTAGTAAATTTATAGCAGGTAGCATTAATAGTAACCCTACACTTGTAAGAAAAATATGTAAATATTTAAGAAATGGTAACTTAATCGAGAGCCAACAAGGTAAATCAGGCTATCGACTTGCTCAATCAGCAGACCAAATTTTATTAGGCGACGTTTATAAACTTATTCAAGATGAAGAGCATTTCGCTAAAATTCATCAAGACACAAATCCAGATTGTATCGTCGGACAAAATATACAGTCTGCATTAGATGATGTTTACACACAAGTAGATCAACAAATTATTGATACACTCAATCAAACATCCATATTAGATTTAACATCTAAAATGACCGAAACTGTACAGTAATTTTAATTATATAGAAAAAGCTGGAGACATCTTTAACAACAAATGGCTCCAGCTTTATTTTTGTTTAAATGAGAAACGCACGATATCTAATTAAAAAACACTAAATATATAAGAATATGTATTAAATTATTTAATCCATGCGCTACTATGGCTACTTCTAATCGATTAGTGTTTAAATAAAGTGCACCAAATAATAATCCTAATCCAAAGTAAATGATAAACTCACCTATACTTGATGGTCCATGTGACAATCCAAATAGTACGCTAGATACGATATATCCTATTAATAGATGTCCTTTAAACATCCCTTTTAGCATGAAACCTCGAAATATAAGTTCTTCAAATATTGGTCCTAGTATTACAAATATAATAATAGATATGTATAGGGGTAATATATTTAAATCTTTATATACTTCCATTTGATTTTGTGGTTGTCCTATAATTGCCGATACAGTCCAATACATAATAAGTGCTATACCTAATGTACGCAATGTATATTTGATATCTTCTTTCTTTAAAGCTTCAATTTTAATGAGTTGTAATTGGAATCTATGTATTAAATAAAGTAACAGAATAAATAATACACACCCTATTAATACAATGAACCAATTGCTTGCTAGCGCAATCGATGTATATGCACCCATGCATATTATAATGAGCAAACACGATTTCAAGGTCACATACTTCGTTTGTTCTTGAAAAATTGGCTCATTATCTTTGAATATCTGTTTCATACTCATTTATTTATCCTCATTTCAATAAATTAACAAATTCTTTTTATAAATAAATGTATTTCATTTATTATAACAAAAATTTCGAAACAATAGCGATTTATACTTTCTTTTAAAACGAACTGTTTGTAAATTTTTAACAAACTACACTAACATTACCACAAAAAATGGCGTATATTATATGTATATAAAATTTTATTTTGTAGGTGATTTCAAAGTGAACTATTTTATAGTGAATAATATCAATCATAAAATAACAGGTATAGAAAAGTCTGTCATGAATAGACTAAAACTATTTAACGATTTCAACTTGGAAGCTAAAATTATCACGTTAGCTTGGAATTCAAGTTTACATAAAAATGCCCATACGTTCGGCGTAAGTAAACAAGTCTTTTCTATGTATGATTTCTTCCAAGAATCCATCAACGTTCAAATTAATACGGTTAGAGACTGGATAGCATTCTGGGAAGATGACCTTAATTATGAGATTAAATATGTTCCTAATACAAACGATTTAAGGGTTTATCAAAATGGTACAAGAATTATATATGCAAGCTTTCGTGATTCAAACTATAAATTATTAGACTATGTTAACTATTTTGATACGAGAAATGTCAAAATGAAACGAGAATATTACGATTCTAGAGGTTTCTTAAGTCGTGTTAGATATATGCGTACGAAAGAAATGCCTGTATGTGATACGTATTTAACACCAAGTGGGAAAATAAAGCTTGAAGTTTATTTCGATCCTTATCAAGAAAAAGAAGTTGTCACACGAATAATGCTCTTTGATTATAACGCTAAAGATTATACATTTGATAATACAAATGAACTGATAGCATTCTTCTATGAACAGTTATACAAAGATGGTGACTTGTTCTTTAGCGATAAGACAGCCATCACTTCTCCACCATTTTTAATCACAGACAAAAAAGTACCGGTTATTTCTGTATTACACAGTACACATGTGAAAAACAACAATGATATTGAAGGTTCAGATATTAAAAATATTTATAACTGTGTCTTTAATCATTTAGACCGTTTTTCTGGCATTTTAGTATCTACTGTTCAACAAAAGAAAGATGTAGAGAAACGTATTCAATCGAAAATACCTGTCTTTAATATTCCAGTTGGATATGCTCAACAAAAAGAAGCGAATTTCACACCAGTTGTGCCTCATGGTCCTCTGAAATTAATGTCTATAGCACGATATGCACCTGAGAAACAACTTGATCATCAAATTCGACTCATCAATAAACTGAAAGACGATTTCGATCAAATTGAACTTCATTTATTTGGATTTGGTGGCGAATTGAATAAACTAAAAGAATTAACGGATTCATTAAACTTAGAAAACCATATTAAATTCCGTGGATTTATACCTAACATTACTAATGAGATGCATCACTTTCATGCGAGCATGATTACAAGTAATATGGAAGGATTTTCGTTGGCATTACTGGAATCTTTATCTAATGGATTACCTGCGATCAGTTATGACATCCCTTATGGACCAAGTGAACTGATTGTTAACGGTAAAAATGGTTATCTTGTTCCTAGAAATGATGAAGACAAACTTTATGAAACCATTAAGTCTTATTTAAGTAATCCTGACCTGCAAAAAACATTCCGAGATACCTGTATGACGGAATCACAAAAATATGCACAAAGTGAAATTATTAAGAAATGGCTTCATTTATTAGGTGAAGTAACATCATAAATTCAAACAAGAACCCCCAATTCATCATTCTGAATTGGGAGTGTAAAATAAACTGTGTAAGTAGAGAACGTACGACTCTACTTCACAGTTTATTTTACACTCCCTAATTTAGCACTACCGAATACAACATGTGCTTTATCACAATAAATTGTCACTTCATTATATTTAGATGTGTCCATGTCTTTTAAATCAAATGTTTGTTCCACCTTATCGTAGTCTACTTTATCAATTTTCATTCCTTTTTTAACATCGCCATCTTTAGTTAAATAAACATGTAAGTCAGGTCCTTTTGATGATTTGAAATCTGTTAACATTAATTTACTATCTTTAATCATTGCTTTACCTTCTACTTTTTCACCATTCATAGATTCAAACATACCAGACATTATCATGTCTTTCATGTTTTCTTTACTCATGTCTTAATCTTTCATTTCAGTTTTCGTATCCATCTTATCGTCTTTATGCATATCATTATTACCACATGCACCTAATAATATAGTTGTTGTTAATGCAAATGCTCCAAATGTTGTTTTAGTTAAGTTCATTTAACACATCTCCTCTTTAGTTGATATGTTAAGTTTATGCCCTATATCATCAATAAACCATTAACTGTTTATTAACTACTATGAACTCATTATTAATTCTCGATTATAACGACACTTTGCGTTTCAGAACGACTCATGAATACTTTTTTCGTCATATTAATAAATAATCCAGTCTCTACAACGCCTATAATAGATATTAAATCTTGATTTAATTGTTCTGGATGATGAATCTCTCCAAACTCACAATCTAATATGTAATGATCGTTGTCTGTCACATATACATTTGAATCTTTCATTCGCAATGTCGCTTGGCAACCTAAACTTTCAATTGCACGTGCTGTGATTTCCCATCCAAAAGGCACAACTTCTACTGGTAGCTTAAACTTACCTAACGTCTTAACGTATTTCGTTTCATCTATAATCACAATAAAATTATCCGTTGCATTCGCAACAATTTTTTCACGTAGTAGCGCACCACCGCCACCTTTAATCAATTGAAGATTTTCATCCACTTCATCAGCACCATCTATAACTAAATCTAAATGGCTCACTTCTGAAAAATCAGTAAGCGGAATTTGATGAATACGCGTTAATTCAGCAGTATCTTCAGATGTTGGTACACCTTTAATTTGAAGGCCATTTTTAACACGTTCACCTAACTTCTCTATTGCATAACGCATAGTTGAACCTGTACCAATTCCTATCGTCATACCATCTTGAATATCATTAACCGCTTCATAAGCAACTTCTCTCTTTAGCTCATTTTGATTCACGTTGTACACCTCATTCAATTTTTCAATTATTGTTTCAAGTTTAACACACCAAAAATATATGTTCAGAGTACAAAAAAGCTGAGGCAATCAAATGCCTCAGCTAATCAAAACTATATATATATAAAATTATGGATTATTTAGTTTGAGAAGTTTCTTGATCAGTTCTTGGTAATGGGTAGAAACCTGCTACAAACTGTTTCCATAATGGGTCTGGTAAATCATGTTTATCTACTCTTTCAGGATCGAATACAGAAACGATTTCGTCTTCTTTTCCTTGTTCGATTTTTGAAACGAATTGGTAATCAAGTAACAATTCTCTACCAAGTGCAATAAGTGGTGCACCTGTTTCAATTGCTGATAATGCATCGTCAGCAGTAAAGATTGAACCAATTCCTATTAATGGCACACGACCATTTATCCATTCTAATAATAATTTAATACGTTCTTCACCTTTATATTGACCTTCTCTTGTTGTTGAATGAATATCCATTAATGATACATGTAAGTAATCAAGTGGTTTTTCAGATAAAGTCTTAACAAGTTGTTCTGTTAATTCCATAGAAATACCTGGAGATTCTACTTCTTCAGGAGAGAAGCGATAACCTACGATAAAGTCAGGTGTTGCATGTTCACGTACAACTTTAAGTACAGCATCAACAACTGCTAAAGGATATTTAATATGTTCGCCCCACTCATCATCTCTTCTGTTGTAGTATGGTGAGAAGAATTGATGAATTAAATAATGGTTCGCACCATGAATTTCAACACCGTCAAAGCCAGCTTCAATTGCTATTTTAGTAGCGTTAGCGAAAGATTCAATAGTATGTTCAATTTCTTCTACAGTTAATGCTCTCGCAACATGTGTTTCTTGTTGTCCGAAGCCTTTCACTTCAACTTCACTAGGAGCAGCCGCTTCACCAGTTGGCGTTAATCCAGGTAATGACATCGCACCACCATGATGGATTTGAATTAAAGCTTTCGCACCATTTTTCTTCATAACTTCAGCTTGTTTCTTAAGCCCAGCAAGATCCGCTTCTTTAGAAACAGAAGGTTGTCCAGGAAAAGCTTGGCCAAGCGGTTCAACATAACTCGCAGCAGTAATAGAAATACCTACATCTTGAGAACGTTTTTCTATATATGGAATTTCAATATCAGAAATCGTACCATCTTCATTTGATGAAACATGTGTTAATGGCGCAAGCACAAATCTATTCTTTACTTCCACACCATTCGGTAATTTTAAAGATTTAAATAAAGGTTCATATTTTTTGTTCATTTTCAATAACTCCTCCTTATGAAATAACACTATACCACCATCAGAAAATAACATGCCAATTAAATGCTTATAGAAATGGTATGAAATAGAATTTTTTGATCAACTCGTGAGTTTATTGAGCCTTTAACTCACATCTTCAGCGATCTTGTGTGTTCACTCCACCTTTAACTCACATCTTCGGCCATCACATATACCTATTAACTCCCAACACACGAAAAAACTGAACTTAATTTAATAAGTTCAGTTTTTCCTATTATATCCTAAGCCTTTTTCTACTTTTCTTCGGATAGTTTTTTATTTGTACGTTGTTGTAATAATACGGCTACTGCTCCAATGATAACGATGATTGCAATAACGCCTGCGATCCCTAAGAATTTCGCGATATAACCGACTACAATTCCGACTGCTAAGAAGTCTGTGTCTGAGAACGTAGTGGATGCTGCGCCTAAATCACCCATGAATGGTAATAGTAATAATGGTAAGAATGTTACTAAGATACCATTTAATGCTGAACCTGCGATTGCACCTTTAATACCACCTCTTGCATTACCGAACACACCTGCTGTTGCACCTAAGAAGAAGTGTGGGACAACGCCTGGTAATATAACGACGCCACCAATTAAGAACATAATAAACATACCGATGACACCTGTAATGAAACTTACAAAGAATCCAATTAATACTGCATTTTGTGCATAAGGAAATACGATAGGACAGTCTAATGCTGGTTTCGTATTTGGTACAAGCTTTTCAGAAATACCTTTAAATGCTGGTACAATTTCAGCTAAGATCAGTCTAACACCTGTTAAAATGATAAACACCCCTGCAGCAAATGTCACACCTTGAATAACAGAGAAGACAATAAAGTTAGTGCCATCACTTAATTCAGAATGAACGAAACTTGGACCTGCAAATAGTGCTGCTATGATATATAGAACAATCATTGTTAGTGAGATACTGATTGTACTTTCTCTTAAGAAACTCAATCCTTTAGGGAAGTTAATATCTTCTGTTGATTTTGATTTCCCAGAAAATAATTTACCGACTTCACCTGCAGCCCAATAACTAACTGTTCCAAAGTGACCAATTGCCACTTGATCAGAACCCGTAATTTTCTTCATTGTAGATTGACCAAGTGCAGGTAATACAGCCATAATTAATCCTAAAATAATAGATCCCATAACAACTGTCATCGTACCTGTAATGTTACCAACAGTTAGAAGAATCGCTAGAAACGCTGCCATGTAAAATGTATGATGCCCTGTTAAGAAAATGTATTTCAAGTTCGTAAATCTTGCTATAAATATGTTCACAAGCATACCGAACATCATAATTAATGCTGCTGTTGTACCATAATCTTTCAGCGCAATTGATATAATGGCTTCGTTATTTGGCACGACGCCTTGAACACCAAATGCTTCTTGAAACATTTTTCCAAAAGGTTCTAGTGAATTTGTTACAACGCCTGCCCCAGCACTTAAGACTAGGAATCCGAGTATCGTTTTAATTGTGCCTGACGTAATGTCTGCTGCTGATTTCTTCTGTACAATTAACCCGATTAACGCGATAAGTGCTACGAGTATAGCTGGTTGACTAAATACATCTACAAAAAATCCTAAAATTGAATTCATGTTGGTGTCTCCCCTTTGCTTATAATATGTTCAATCCTTTTAATTTTTCTTCAAGTTTGTTTTGTAATTCTTCTTTGTCTAAAATATTATCTAGCACAACTACTTCACCTAAACGTTGCGCATTCTCTTCTAAGTCTCTTCCACAAATAAATATATCTGCCATATCTGGACTAGCCGTCATAATATCACTGTGCTCTATTTCAATATCAGATGGTGCTTGTAAATTCTTCAAAGCTTCTTGAGCATTCATTTCTACCATGAAACTACTTCCTAAACCGTGTCCGCACACTACTAAAATTTTCATATTAATCATTCTCCTTAAATATATTGATAATTTCTGACTTACTGTTTGCGTCAATCAATGATTGAACTGTTTCTTTGTCGCTTAAAATTGTTGCTAATTTCCTTAAAATTTCAAGATGTGCTTCGTTATCAATTGCACTTAAAACAAATATTAACGATGCATAATGGCTATTATCCGAGAAATTAATATGTTCATTTAATTTAAGTAAGCTTAACCCTACTTTATGAACATCATCATTCGGTCTTGCATGAACAATCGCAATCTCTGGCGCAATAACAATGTATGGTCCCATATCATGCACACTTTGAATCATTGAATTGATATAAGCTTGATTAAAATAACCCACTTCCAATAATGGCTGAGCTGCAATTTGAATACTCTCTTCCCAATTGGATACTTTTTCTCTAATTTGAATGTGTTCTTCTTTTATAATCAAGGTCAAATTTAGACACTCTCCTCACTTTGGCTTGCTTTTTTTATGAGTTGTCGTATTACTGCTTTGTCGCCTTTCATTAATTCTGCCCTTGCGTCTTCATCCATAATGATTTGACTCAACTGACCAAGTGCATTCAAATGTATTTGTGGTTGGCTCGTCGCAAGTGTAATCACAACTTTTACAGGATCAAATCGGTCATGACCGAAGTCTATGCCATCCTCGAAATGTGTAATAGACATGCTGACCGGCACATTTACATTTTCAAAATTCGAATGCAGTAAAGCAATATTCGGACCAATGACCATATACGGTCCAAATTTATCTAAATGCATCATAATATCGGTACCATATTGAGCATTTACATGGTTTGAATTCACCAACATTGCAACACTCTTTTGGATGGCTTCATTTCTACTTCCAGCTTTCACATGTGTTTCGATATGTTCTTCTGGAATGACATCTTTTAAACTCGGACCGACCGTTTTGAAACTGAATATATATCGTTCTCTATAATCATTAATCATTTCATTGATCTTGTTTCTATCATCTTTATTCAAGAATGGTGACACTTCTATCGTTGGCACTGAAAAACCTTCTACTGGAACGGTCGAAAGTATATAATCTACACCGTGTGATTTAAGAAAACTTTCTGAAATGTCATATATTGAAAAGGCATCTAATATTTCTAACTCTGGGTAAATATTTTTTATTCGGCTTTTCAACAATTGTGATGTTCCAACGCCAGAACCACATAATAAGATGACTTTAATATGTGTTGTTTCTTCGTTAGACATGCGTTCTATTGAAGAAGCAATATGGAGTGCTAAATATGCAATTTCATCTTCGTTAAATTTAACGTGATAGGCTTCTTCAAATATCCAAACTTGTTGTTTAATTGCTAAAACTACTTCATAATACTCTCTTAATATCTCTTGCTTTAGAGGATTTTCATGTTGCATATTGAATGACATGCGATGAATTGCCGGTTGTAAATGTGTGACAAGTCCTGTTATCAATTTATGATCATGCATAAGCGGAACACCTATCTGAGCACTGATTTTTTGAATAAATAATTTCGATAGTTCCGTTATATTCTGTTGTGATTGTTCTTGATGATACTTGTTTACACGTGCACCTAATAAATGCAAAGTTATAAATGCCGCTTCACTTTTAGGAAATACGATATCAAATAACTTTTCTAACTCAGCAGTCATTTGAATGGCAATTTGAAATGCCTCTGTCTTACGCAGCCGCTCATACTCTTCATCAGGGATTTCAAATACAAATTCTGCTTTGGCACGATGAATCGCAATAATAATGTGATATATTAAGCCATCAATACCAACTTGAACTAATTGAAAATCTTGATTATTAATGGTCGTAATCACAGCTCGTCGTATTTTCTCAAGCTCTTCTTTCGAGAATACTTCAATACCAATTTGTGCAGTAGATTTCTTAAAGTATTCATTCACCACATGCGCATACGCTTCTCTGAGTTGCTTTTCATTACCTTCAATTACAAAGCCTTTATTCTTTTTATATTCCAGCATAAGCCCGTATGTTTCTAACCAAGCTTGAACACTTTTCAAATCATCTACAACTGTTCGTCGTGATACATTTAACAAATCTGCTAAACTTTGAGAACTGATTCGATGTGTAGATTCAAATAATCTTAGAATAATCTGTTCTTTTCTTTCATTCTTGGAATAATGAATATCTAACTCAACATCAGATGATGCCATGTAGCTTTCTTTATGTGATAATTTGACGCCTAAACTTTTATTTCTTTCAACATCAATATTCAATTTGTCTTTAAACGATTCGATATACTCTAAATCATATTGAATCGTACGTTCACTCACTTGAAATAAAGATGTTAATTCAGAAATCGTGACGAAGTTGTTCTCAGATGATAAATAAGACAATATATTTCTCTGTCGTTTACTCAGCAATCAAATAACCTCCCTGTATTTATTGTAAGCGTTTACTGATTGTTATAGATGTGTAATCTACTTCGTTATATAATCCGAAACATTTCACATCAATGCAACTGATTGCATTATTGCATAAAAAATCCGCATAATCTGATTGTGGTCAGATTATGCGGATATTCATTAAATCAGCTATAAAGTTGTACATACAATGCTATAATTGCGCGCCGTTTGTTGAGATAACGCCTTTATACCAGTCGAAAGAATCTTTTTTAGACCTATTGCCTGTTCCGTTACCATCGTCATCTTTATCGACATATATAAATCCGTAACGTTTACTCATCTCACTTGTAGACATAGATACTAAATCGATTGGGCCCCATGCTAAGTAGCCTATTAAATCTACACCGTCTTGTACGGCTTTTTTCATTTCTTGTATATGTTTTTGTAAATAATCTATTCTATAAGTATCGTGAATGCTTCCGTCTTCTTCTACGACGTCTTTCGCACCTAATCCATTTTCTACGATGAATAATGGTTTATGATATCTATCCCAAAATTCATTTAGCACGATACGGAGTCCTATTGGATCTATTTGCCAACCCCAATCTGATGCTTCCAAGTATGGATTTTTCAAACTATTCATCAAGTTGCCTTCTGTTACTTCTCCTTCTTCACTGTTTGCGGATAATAACGACATATAATAACTAAATGAAATATAATCTACTGTATATGCTTTAAGAGTTTCTAAGTCACCGTCTTCAATATTTAATGAAAAATCATTTTCTTTTAAAAATTGTTTATAGTAGTTTGGATATTCTCCTAACGCATGAACATCTGTATAAAGTAGATTCATTTGATCTTCTTGCATAGCTTTTAGTACATCTTCTGGATTACATGTATATGGATAATGTTTCATTCTCGCTAACATACAACCAATTTGTGCATCTGCATCAATTTCTCTAAGTGCTTTTGTTGCTAAACTAGATGCTAATAATTGATGATGTAACGCTTGATATGATGCTTCTGTCGGATTCTCTAACTTATCTGAAATGATACCGCCACCTGTAAATGGTGAAATATTAATAATATTGATTTCGTTAAATGTCATCCAATATTTCACTAAACCTTTATATCGATTAAACACAGTTTTAGCATAATGTTCAAAATGTCCAACCACTGCGCGATCTACCCATCCATTATATCGCTCTGTTAAACCATATGGCGTTTCATAGTGACTCAAAGTGACAACAGGTTCGATATTATATGATTTTAATGTTTTGAACACATTCTCATAAAATGCTAATCCCGCTTCATTTGGTTCTTCTTCATATCCTTTAGGGAAAATTCTAGACCAATGAATAGATAGTCTAAATGCTTTAAATCCCATTTCAGCTAATAATTTAATATCCTCTTCATAACGATGATAAAAATCAATACCTTCTCTTTTAGGGAATCGACCGGTATGTTCACCACTCAACACTTTCTGAATATGTTCAGTTGTCACTTCCATATGATTATCTTTCGTTCTTTGATCTTTCGGAATATATTCTACAAAGTCCGCGCTTGATAAACCTTTACCATCTTCATCAAATGCACCTTCTATTTGATTGGCTGCCGTTGCGCCACCCCATAAAAAGCCTTCTTTAAACCCAGTGTTCGTCTCCATATTCATTACTCCTTTAATAGTTGAAATTTAATAGCTTAAGTCTTCACCATTTGTTTGGATCACTTTTTGATACCAATAGAATGAATCTTTAGGTGTACGGTCTAAAGTACCGTTACCTCGATTATCACGATCAACATAGATAAAGCCATAACGTTTCTTCATTTCTCCGCTTCCAGCTGAAACAAGATCAATACAACCCCAAGACGTATAACCTAATAATTCAACACCATCTTTAACCGCTTCAATCATCTGGTCTAAATGTTCACTTAAATATTTAATTCGATATTCATCATGAATCTTACCGTCTTCAGTTACTTCATCTTTCGCACCAAGTCCATTTTCTACAATAAATAATGGCTTTTGGTAGCGATCATAAATTTGATTCATTGTAACGCGTAAACCTACTGGGTCAATTTGCCAACCCCAATCAGAAGCTTCTAAGTAAGGATTCTTTAATGATGCAAATGCGTTGCCGGCACCTTTTTGTTTATTAACTTCTTCATCGCCACTTTCTAATCTGCTTGAATAGTACGAGAATGAAATAAAATCGACAGTATGTGCTTTTAATATTTCTGCATCGCCTTGTTCTTGTTGAATCTCTACACCTAATTCTTCAAACATGCGTTTACTATAACTTGGATATTCACCTCTTGATTGCACATCAATAAAGATATATTGTTCTCTATTTTTCTGAAGTGCTGCTAACATATCTTGAGGATGACAAGTATTTGGATAAACTTCTCCAGCAGCTAACATACAACCAATTTGGAAATCTGGATTAATTTCTTTACCGACTTTAGTAGCAAGACTTGAACCAACTAATAAATGATGTGCAGCCTGATATTTAATTTGTTCAGCATTAGCTTCATCTTCAATAATGAGCCCACCACCAATATAAGGTATATGTAAAATCATGTTGATTTCGTTATGTGTTAACCAATATTTCACTTTATCTTTGTAACGGTCAAATACAACTCGACTGTAGTTCACAAAGAAATCAATCGTTTTTCTGTTATACCAGCCACCGTATTCTTGAGCTAAATAAAGTGGTGTATCAAAATGATTTAATGTTACTAAAGGTTCAATGTCGTAAGCTTTTAAAGTGTCGAACACTTTATCATAAAAAGCTAAGCCTTGTTCATTTGGTTCAGCTTCGTCACCTTTCGGGAAAATTCTTGGCCATGAAATAGACATTCTCAACACTTTATAGCCCATTTCTGCAAATAGTTTAATATCTTCTTCATAACGATGATAAAAATCAATCGATTCATGACTTGGGTAGTAATCAAATGTTCCTTTTAAACCTTTAGCTGGATTGAATAATGGAATTTGTCTTTCTTCTCCTGCTGGTAGAACATCCACTAAACTTAATCCTTTACCATCTACATCATATGCACCTTCACATTGATTGGCTGCTACTGCGCCACCCCATAAGAAATCTTTACTTAAACTCATTTCAAATCCTCCTCTATAAAATAACCGTTAATATATGTTTACCTGATTCAATCGTTTGATGATCTTCAAGAACGACATCTTTTGCTAAATTTGAATTTGTGACAACAACTGGAATTACTGTATCGTATCCTTCTTGCTTAATTGCTTCTCTATCGAATTCAATTAAAGGTTGTCCGATTTCAACTGTTTCTCCTTGTGATACAAGCGGCTTGAAATACTTGCCTTCTAATTTAACTGTATCAATACCAATATGAATCAATACTTCAGCACCGTTGTCTGATTTTAATCCAATTGCATGACCAGTCGGGAATAAACTTTCGACAACACCATTAAATGGTGCCACAACAACATTGCTATCCGGTTCAATCGCAATACCTTTACCCATTGCTAAAGATGAAAAGACAGGATCTTGAATCGTTGTTAAATCTACAATATTACCTGATACTGGTGATTCTACTAATACATCATTTACGACTGCTTCTTGTGCAGTTTCTCCAGCGTCAGCACCTTTATCGATTGTTGCTTCTTTCTTATCACTATGCGTTAAATAACCGACAATTAAACCAAGTATCACTGCTGAACCCGTTGCGATTAATGACATCCAGAATGCCATATCTAAACCTGCTTTGCCTATAAATGTTGTATATCCGAAAATACCAAGTCCACCCATAAAGAACATTTTCGTACCTGCCCAACCGATCATAGCGCCAGTTATACCTGCCACTATACAGCTATAAATAAATGGTTTCTTTCTAGGTAAAGTAATACCATAAATAGCAGGCTCTGTTACGCCAAAGATACCTGACACAAATGCTGGAATACTTAAAGATTTAAGTTGTTTATTCTTTGTTCTAAAGAAAATACCTAACACAATACCTGTTTGAGCAAATGAAGCTGAAAATGTTAAAGGTATAATAATATCGAAACCTGATGTTGAAATATTATTAATGGCAATGGCTACTAGTCCCCAATGTAAACCGAAGATAACAAGGACTTGCCAGAATGCACCTAACAATAATCCAGCAAATAATGGGCTAAAGTTATATAAAACTATTGCACCTGCACCAATTAAATTGGCTGCCCATGAAGAGATAGGTCCAATAATTAAGAACGTTAATGGCACAATAATAATTAATGTAAAGAATGGTACTAAGAACGTCTTCACGACATCTGGTATAACTTTCTTCAAGAATTTCTCTAATTTAGATGCAAAGAATACTGAGAACACAATTGGAATAACACTTTGTGTATAAGTCATTGATATGACTGGGATGCCTAAAAATGTTAAAGCACTTTCTGATTCAAAGAATGTGCCACTAAAGAGCATCGTTGCATTTTCATTACCTAACGCCATCGCACTTACAAGTGTTGGATAAACAAGTGCTGCACCTAATGCCATACCAATAAACTGATTAGAGCCAAATTTTTTCGCTGCTGTTAAACCTAAGAATATTGGGAAGAAGTAGAATAATGCATCACCAATTGCATGCATGATTTGATATGTTCCCGACTTTTCAGTAAGCCAACCAATTGCTAAAAATAGTGCTGCAAAACCTTTAATCATCCCCGCTGCAGCTAACACGCCTAAAATTGGTTGGAATATACCTGAAATCAAATCAATAAAGCGATTAAATAGTGATCCGTTGCTTGATGAACTACCACTAGAAGCACCATCACTCATATTTGCTTCTTTACGAACTGCATCATATACATCTGGAACGTGATTACCAATTACAACTTGATATTGGCCACCCGATTCCATGACCGTCACAATACCTTCTTTATTCTTTAAATATTCTGTATCAGCTTTCCCCGTATCTTTCAGCTGAAATCTTAATCTTGTAATACAATGTGTTAAAGAATTGATATTTTCTTTACCACCGACTTTCTCTACGATATCTTTTGCTAACGCTTCATACTTCATTTAAATCCCTCCATTTTCATAGAAAAAAACCCAGAATAATACATACGAATCCCAATGTTCGTTATGCATTACTCTGGGTTTTGCCTACTTAAAGTTACAATCCCAAACAGCAATTTGACTTGCCGTTTAAAGTAATTGTTTATTAATTTAAATTTATTATAACGCTTACATTTTATTTGTCAACGCTTTCATGAAGATTTTAATAATCGAGCAATATGTAAAATAAGATAAACCCTTTCGTCATTAGATAAATCGTGATTATAATTTCTTTTTAGAAAATCACCAATTTTATCGACACAACGGTTGGATTCGCTATATTTTCTCTGTAAAGATGCCAATAAAGATATATCCATCACTTCTTCTAAACTTTCAGAATTAATTAATCGTTGACTGAAGAATTTTAAATGTGTAATAAAACGCGCGTAACTTAATTCTTCTTCAGAAACATCTAAATTAAAGTGATATCTTACAAGATTTACAATACTCTGGGTGATTTTTGTAATTTCATAAACGTTTGAGATAGACTCGTTCATATTCGCGTTTACGATATGCATCGCGATAAAGCCAGCTTCGTCTTTAGGCATATCGAGATTAAAATGTTTAGCTACTCTATCAATACCGAACAAACCAATTTTATATTCATCTGGATATAATCGCTTAATTTCATAAAGCAATGGATTATTAATAACTGTCCCTTCTTTATGACGTTTAATTGCATAATTAATATGATCCGTTAACGCTATGTAAATAGATTCAGACAATGGTTCCTTACAAAGTTTATTTGCTTCAACAATAATTTCCTGAGAAATGAGTAACACATCATCATCTAATTCTTTAATTAAAGTAAGCATTCTCTCTTGTTCATCACTCGTCATTCTAAAAATCTTATCAATTTTATCTTTCTCAATCGCCTGGCCATTCTTCTTCCCAAAAGCAATACCAGCCCCCATAACAATGCGCTCTTCCCCATTAATCTTAGAAATCACAACATTGTTATTTAAGATTTTCGTAATCTTCACGACATTCACCCTTCCAATAAATGTACTGACTTTTCAATTAATTATCATTATAGCAAGAATTAAAAATAATGAAATAATTTATATAGTTGTTTTAATTCATTTCTTATATTTTTGGTGAGTCTTTGCCTGGGGATTATATAAGGTCATATGGGGGCGTTGTGAACACTTTCGACCAAACTTGTTCGTAACAGGGGTGTTAGTTACAAAAGTCGGCTGAAGTGTCACTATGAGCAGCCTTAATTACAAAACTACTGAGAATTGTAATTACTGAGATCCTTATTTGCACTTCTTACCAAAATTGCTAATAACGGCACTAGTATTTGCACTTCTCACCAAACTTGCTAATAAAAAAACGGGACATGCTCAATGTCCCGTTTCAAATCATTACTTTTACGCATGTGTTCTCTTAAATCTTAAAGTATATTCTTTAAAAGTAATGAAGCATTTATTTTTCTCGTCATATAATTTATATTTCAGTGATTCTAAACTCTCTTTAATTGTTATGGTTGTTGCGTGATGTAATGGTGGTGTCTTTTCGTGTGCTTGTTCTAATTGATAGTTTGGAATTCTTGGACTTAAATGATGAACATGATGGTAGCCAATGTTCCCTGTCATCCATTGAAATACTTTTGGTAATTTATAATATGAACTGCCTTCTATAGCGGCTTTTACATAATCCCACTCTGATGATTCTTCGAAATATGAATCTTCAAATGTATGTTGAATATAAAATAACCAAATACCTAACATACCTGCAATGAACAGCATTGGTAGAAATACAAGTACAAATGGAACTGCACCTACAATAAAGAAAATACCGACATAAAAAACTAGCAAGATTATATTATGCAACCAAGTGTTACGTTTTTCTTTAGCTTTCGCATCTTTAGCATTCATTCTGTTTGAAATAAACATAAGGAATATTGGTCCTAAAATAAACATCACAAACGGATGTCTATACATTCTATATTTAAATTGAGTGAACTTTGAAGCTTCATGATATTCTTCAATAGTCATAACCCAAATATCACCAATACCACGCTTTTCTAAATTCCCGCTACTCGTATGATGTATAATATGCTCTCTTCTCCATTTTTCATATGGGAAGAATGTTAATAACCCAGTTATATTTCCTAACAAATCATTGTTCTTTTTCTTACTCAAAAATGATCCGTGGCAACAATCGTGAAAAATGATAAATGTTCTAATAATAAAACCAGATGCCAATACACCACATAGGACCGATAATGACCAATGTAATTGATAACTTACCAGGCCAACAACAATAAGCACAATTAATGGGATGATTGTGTTTATAATTTGAATTGTACTTTTCTTTAAATTGTTATTTTCAAATGGTTTAACCATTTTTCGAAGTAACCTTTTCTTTTCTTTTTCGATGATTTACACTTCCTTTTTATTCAATAAATATAAAAAAAGAATCACTTGAATGAATCAAGTACTTCCATCTCTATTAATCATGATATAGCATATTTACAAGCTTTACAAACAAAAAATAAACCCAATAAAACGATTACTATACTACTAAAATTTATTTTATTATAATAACAAATTATAACTTGGTCATAACAGTTGATATACATACTATATTCATCATCGGATACATATACAAAATGATACAATAATAGTATAATACTTTATATTTTATGGAGGTGTTTATGTGAAACTAATCGAAAATAAACATAGCAACAACACATCTAAACATATAAATAAACAATTACAAATACAACCAAAAGAAGTATTAGAAGACAAAGATACTAGAAAATCTCTTGTACTCGAAAAAATGAAATCTATATCTGATTTGACAATCGAAAATATCTTTGAAAATTACAATGAAAAACCTGAAAATACATTACTAGTATCTTTTGAAAGTATAGGCAATGAAAAATGGTAAAATAATAATCAATCTAAATATTAAAAAGTACCAAGAAAGCGATTATGCGTTTCTTGGTACTTTTTTAAATCATTCTTTAAGATTTCTTACCACATAATATTTTTAACTGTTTCATCGTTTAATGCTTTTACGATTTCAGCTACTAATTTTACTGCGTTTAAGTAGTCTTCTTTATGAAGGATTGATACATTTGAGTGCATATAACGTAATGGAACGCCGATTGAGATTGTTGGTGTACCTTCATTTGCTACGTGAATACTACCTGCATCTGTTCCGCCACCTGTTATGTTATCCCATTGCACATCAATGCCTTTTTCTTTTGCTACGTTTTTGATGAATTTTCTAAATCCAACGTGACCGATATTCGTACCATCCATTAACAATACAAGTGGTCCGTTACCTAATTTCGTTTCGTGATCTTGCCCTTTCATACCTGGTGTATCATAAGCAATACCTACATCCACTGCGATAGATAAATCTGGCTTAATTTTGTTTGCAGCAACTTTCGCACCACGTAAACCAACTTCTTCTTGTACAGTTGCACCTGAAACTAAGTTAATACCGAGGTCATCGTTTTTAAGTTCATTTAATACATCAACACTTAACGCACAACCGAATCTGTTGTCGAATGCTTTTGCTGTTAAGTAGTTTCCGTCACCTAAAGTTTCAAACTCAGAATAAGGTGTCACCATATTGCCGATTTCAATACCTAGACCTTCAACCGCTTCTTTATTATCAACACCTATATCAATAAACATCTCTTTAACGTCGACAGGTTTTTTACGTTCTTCTGGACTTAACACGTGAGGAGGTTTAGAACCAATAATACCTCTGATTTCTTTACCTTCATCTGTTGTAATGGTTACTTTTTGTGAAAGCATAACTTGGTTCCACCATCCACCAATTGTTGTGAATTTAATGTAACCATCATCATCGATACGCGTAACCATAAATCCTATTTCATCTAAGTGACCCGCTATTAAAATTGTTTTAGAACCATTTTTAGCGTTCTTTTTCCCGAAAATACCACCTAGGTTATCTTCAATAATTTCATCACTTACAGGTTCTAAGTATTCTTTCATTTTAGCTTTAACATTATACTCAAATCCCGAAATACCATTAATATCTGTAAGTGTTTTTAATAATTTTACTGAATCTGCCACAAAAAATCCCCCTTAAAATTAATTAACACTTTTACTATATCATTCTATTTCCAAAATGTATCAAACTAAGGTTTAATTTAATTAATTTTTCAGTATTTTAAACAAATCATTTGAATGATCAATGACAATATCAAAATTTTCAAGAAGAGGATGCATAAATAATTCATATTGAATACGTCTTTCATCTTGAGATGCCTTTAAAAACTCTATATCTATTCCTCTTACACGAACATCACGGTCAAATCTTCTTTTCAGCTCAGTTTCATTGTCCGTATAAATGTAGATAGATAAATCAACCCATTTGGAATCTATAAATGTAGTAGTCATACCTTCTAAGATTGTTACTTTCTTTGTGGCATCTAAACGTTCAGATTGTTGCCACGGTGTTTCAATAGTCATGATATCTATACCATTTCGTAACGCACGAATATCCCGTTCTAGAATATCTACATTATGCGCTTCAGGCATACAAGCCGTTACTTTCGCTTCATGCTCTATACCGTTATACATATATTTCGCCTTTGTATGTTTTCTTAAATTCGAATTAACTATATAAGTATCTGTGCTGATCAAGTTATATTCTTTAGGATCTAGACTTTTTATTAATTCCTGACAAAATGTACTTTTTCCTGAACCACCATGTCCACCAATTCTAATCATGATTTGATGGTTAGAACGCTTTATAAATTCCACGACTTCTTCAATCACAGCATTCATATTCTCACTACCCTCACTCATCATTTAGCCCTTTGCCTTCCAATATATGTTCAATATATTTTTCTACTCGACTAACGCGTGTTGCTGGGCGCTTTGCTTGGCTAATATAGTAAATGTATTGGCGTTGTCTTCCTGGCGTCAAATTATAGAAAGCTTCTTTTAAGTTACTATTTTGATCAAGTTGTTCTTGTAGTTCAACTGGCATTTCGTATTCTTCTGTTTTCTTTAATTCTACTTTAGCCCCTGATTTTTCAAGCTCAATTGCTTCTTCAACATATGCTTTAATAATATCTCGTTGTTCTTTGATTTGATCTACATTTGTGAATCTCAATTGTCTTGCGGCTTGAACATTTTTCGTTTGTTGAATGAGTAATTTTTCAGGATCTTTAAGTAATGAACCTTTATGAAATAAAAGTGCACAATATTCTTTAAATCCATGTATCAATACAACATTCTTATCTTTCAATGTATAACATGGATGCATCCATTTATAATCTTCTTCTAAATCACATTCACGTATAATTTCTCTTAATCGTTCAAATTCATCTTTCCACTTTTTTTCACGTTGCATAAAAGCTTCTACTTTAAGATTATTCTCCATTACTTCACTCCTCAACATTATTTCCTGAATGATTTTAATTTATTATATACTAAATTATTAAAAAAGAGCAGATATCCTTATTTCTAAGAAATTTCTGCTCTACTTAGTGCCTAATTTATTAATTTTTGTCTACTTTTATCATACTTTTATCCGTATGATGATAAATTTCATCATTCATTTCTTGCATTTTGCGTTCTACATTTGTTATTTCTATTGAGCATTCTTTTAACTTTTCTTCATATTGTTCAGTAGATACATGCGAATTCTTATATCTTAATTTATGTTCTAAACTCGCCCACATATCCATACCAATTGTTCGAATTTGAATTTCAACAGGTATTACTTGAACACTCTCTGCTAAAAATACAGGAATAGATACAACTAAATGTAAACTTTTATATCCATTCATTTTAGGATTTTCTATATAGTCTTTTCTTTTTAATAATTTTACGTCAGCTTGTCTAAGTAATAATTTTTCAATTGTATAGACATCTTCTAGATAATTACAAATAACTCTTATTCCCGCGATATCTTGAATATTCTCTTTTGCTGAGTTCGCATTTAAAGGAAATCCTTTGCGTCTTAATTTCTTAATGAGACTTGGAAATTCTTTAACACGCTTTTCCATATGGTGAATTGGATTATGTTTATAAGCAACTTGGAATTCATCGTCCAATATTTTCAACTTTGTCCCGATTTCTTCTAATGCTGCAGCATATTGATGTTGTAGTTCTACAAAATTAAACAACTCTTCTAGCGCTTGTTCAGAAGACTGCGCATATTCAATTTCACCTAAATTATTCGTAAATTCCTTCTTTAATTCTGCTAAATTGATTGTTGGTTTTCTTTCTATATACATAGATATGCTCCCTTATATTTTTAAATAAAAAATATATATCACTTCATCTAATTATATCATTTAAAAGTTTGCGATTAAAGAAAGTCGCTATACGATTTATTGTTCTTAAATGGATGTAACACAAAGAAAAACGTGCAAGGCTGGTGTGCCTTGCACGTTAATAAATAGTAATTCAATTATTATTCCTACTTCAATTCTGGCCAGTATTCTTTATTTGCTTCAATGAGGTCATCTAATATACTTTTAGCTACAGATGCACTCGGAACTGTGCGAGATAACGTTAGTGCTTGCCATAGTTTTTGATAAGATTGTTCTTCATAAGCTTCAACTGTTAATTTCTCAACACCTACTTGTTGTTCCATTAAACTTTTTTGGAATCTCGGTATTTCACCAACTGATAAAGGTTCTGGACCTTCGCTGCCAACTAAACATGGAATTTCAACCATCGCTGTTGGGTCAAAGTTTGAAATAGCACCTTTATTCTCAACAATCATTAACATTCTTTCTTTTGTATTAAAAGCAATTGCTCTTGCTAAGTCTACGATATATGATGCATGTTCATCTATTGTTAATTCTGTTCCTTCAGCAGTACCTTGATCAATGATTTTTTGACATTCACCGAACACAAATTTTTCTCGTCCTGCCATTACTTCATTTGCTCTTGTATAGTCTTTGTTTGAATGTTCCACAACGTAATCAGGGAAGAAGTAATATTTTAAATATGTGTTAGGTAACGTATCTTTATCAAGCGCTTGTACATCACGCGCTTTCTTAAACGTATCATTCCAACTTGCTTCTTGTTCTATATCGCTGCCTGTGTCAGTCGAATATCCAAATTGTTCAACGTGTTTAATGATACTTGGCATTAAATCATTACCTGACTTATCTCTTATATCTGTCCACCAACCGAAGTGATTCAATCCATAATATTTAACGACCATTTCTTTTCTAGATTTCAGCCCAATATTTGTTGCCATTAGTTCTTCAATACCAATTGGCATATCACAAATATTTAAAATTTTTGAATGAGGTCTTAATTTTCGAGTTGCTTCAGCTACAATTGCTGCTGGATTCGAATAATTTAACATCCAAGCATCTGGTGAATATTGTTCCATGTAATCCACAATTTCTAGTACGCCAGTAATAGAACGCATACCATAAGATATACCACCAGGTCCACACGTTTCTTGTCCAACGACACCATGTTTCAACGGAATCTTCTCGTCTTGTTCTCTCATCGCATATTTACCAACACGTATGTGTGCCATAACGAAATCTACATTTTCAAAAGCTGTTTTAGGATCCGTACTCGCCTGTAACTTAACACTTGGCGCTCTTTCATGAAGTAATATTTCACAAGCATCCGCAATGGTTTGTTGTCTATCACCATCATTGTCGTATAATTTAATCGTATCAATCGGAAAATCTTCTAAATGATCCAGTAACATTAATATAATGCCTGGTGTAAATGTACTTCCTCCACCTGCTATTGTTATGTTAAATTTCTTCATTATTTATGACCTCCATATTTTTTATATCATCGTTTCAAATGAATCTCTTACTTGAGGTACACTGAGTCCTACAATTACTTGAACATTTGTACCACTTTTCGCTACACCATGTGCCATTTGATTATGCGTGAAGTAGTCGTTATCTTTCACTAAACTTGGATCTTTAACCGTTACTCTTAATCGTGTCGCACAATTTGTAACGTCTTTAATATTGTCTTTGCCACCTAATCCTTCTAAGAAATAAATAGCTTTCGTATCATATTCTGATGCATTGTCATCCATTTGTGTATCAGCACTTGCTTTTTTAGACTTATAATCTTCTTTCGTATAAAGCTTAGCGTCACCATCATCAGGCACACGCCCAGGTAATGGTACATTAAACTTCTCAATAATAAACTTAAATACAAAGAAGTAAATCACAACAAAGATGATACCAATGATAAATTGTGCAACGTAAGTCATACCGTGATTAGAGAATAATGGAATCCAGTTTATTGCCGCGATTTCTATCGCACCGCCGCCTTGAATACCAACTACACCGAATAGGTACATAATTGTAACCATTGTTGCACCTAATAATGCATGAATTAAGAATAAGTAAGGTGCAATAAATAGGAATGTAAATTCTAATGGTTCTGTAATACCTGCGAAAATTGCTGTTAATCCAGCTGGTAATACTAATGCCAATACTTTTTTCTTGTTTTCTTTCGGTGTTGAAGCGTACATCGCTAACGCAATACCTAAACAACCAAACATTTTAATGTTACCTTGTAACAAGAATCCATATGGATAAAGTTCTTTAAGAGATTTAGCAGAATTTGAGAATTCTGTTAAGTGTTGAATCCAATAAGGTTTCAATCCACCATTGACCGCTGCAGGTCCATATTCAAATGGTGTGTATATGAAATGATGTAATCCTGTTGGAATCAATATTCTTTCTAAGAAGTGGAATAGCCAAACCCCTACAAATCCTGATTTCAACATAACACCTTGTAATGAACCGATACCTGCTTGTACTGTTGGCCATACCGCACATACGATAAAAGCGATTGGGATCATAACAAAGAATCCAATGATAACAACGTATGGTAGACCTTGGAAAATACCAACCATTTCAGGTAATTTCTTATCATAGAAACGATTATGTATCCAAATGACAATTGCTGATATGAAAATTGCACCAATGATACTTGTATCTAATGTTGGAATACCAGCTATTTCTTTTACTCCGGTTAAATTTTCAACACCCTTTGATAAATCTACTCCGAACGTCTTTGGCCAAAGGGTTAAAATTGCATTAATAAAATTGTTAAATACTAAATAAATCATTAAAGCTGCTAGTGTTGCTCTACCTTGCGCTTTTTTAGCAAGTGAGATTGGAAGTCCAATCACAAACGCTAGTTCCATATGGTTGAATATAGTCCAACCACCCGCTTCAATCAAACTCCAAATTTTAAACCACATTGTGCCATCTTCAGCTATTGAACCCATAATATTTGGATTTTTAAATAGTGTTGCAAACCCTACAACAATACCGAAAAATGCAAATAGTAATACCGGTACAATCATGGCACTACCAAATCGTTTAATTGCATTCATATTTTAACCCCTTTTCCTCATCAATTTATCTCAACAATATAGGAAGCGCTTACATTTGCCAAGAGGTTTGACGTAAATAGAAATCACATAGTAAACTTAGATTATATTTTCATAACATGAAAATTTTTTCACTTCGAATGGAGGATTATAATGATTTTGGATAAACTGATTAATGAACATTATCAACAACTTAATGACAACGATATACATATCATACAAATGATTAATCAAAATATTCACTTGATTCATCGATTAAAAATACAAGAAATCGCCGATATATCACACACTTCAATTTCTTCTATTCACCGACTCGCTCGCAAACTTGGCTTTGATGGTTATAGTGATTTTAAAGCATATATTAAATTAAATAGACAAACATCTAACCCATCGACAGATATCATTGAAAGTTTAGAGCAAGATTTACAACAAACTATGAAACATTTAAAAATGATCGACTATGATTATATAAGCGAACAAATCAACCAAGCGCCATACATCTATATATATGGTACAGGTGTCGCACAATTAAACGTCGCACGTGATGCTCAGCGACACTTTCTTTCTATTAATAAGAGAGTAATGGTTATTAACGACGAGAATGAACTTAAAATTGCTATGAATCAAATGAATAAAGACGATTTAATTTTCATCATTTCATTATCAGGCGAAACATCACATTTAAGAGATAACGTCGAGATTATGCATACACGAAATATTAGTTATATTTCTATTACTACATTAAAGGATAACTATTTAGCCCAGAATGCGAGTTACAATATATACGTTAATAGTTCTCCGATAGAACTATTTAACCAAACATCTTATTCCAGCTTCTTACCATATCACATCGCTTTTGAAGTCATCGTACGTAAATTCAGTGAATGGAAACTTGCGCATTAGGGTATAGTGATCATATAAACGTATGAAAAGTTCTATAGGAGGTTACATCATGAATAAAGTATTCATAACTGGAGAAATTCCAACAGAAGGATTAGAAATGTTACAAGAACATTTTGAAGTAGAAGTCTTTGAAGGGGATAAATTAATTACGAAAGATACTTTACTTCAAAAAGTAACAGACGTAGATGCGATTATTAGCCCACTATCTACAAATATTGATAAAGAAATTATTGATCATGCGCCAAACTTAAAAATCATCGCAAATTATGGTGCTGGTTTCAATAACATAGACGTTAAATATGCGAGAGAAAAAGGAATCGATGTCACAAATACACCAAAAGCTTCAACAAATGCTACAGCAGATTTAACGATTGGTATATTACTTGCCGTATCTAGAAGAATTGCTGAAGGCGACCAACTTTGTAGAACAACAGGATTCAACGGTTGGGCACCATTATTCTTTAGAGGTAGGGAAGTCTCCGGTAAGACTATCGGCATAGTTGGACTTGGTGAAATTGGTTCTGCTGTTGCTAGACGTGCCAAAGGTTTCGACATGAACATCCTATATACTGGACCACATAGAAAACCAGAACAAGAAGCTTCATTAGGGGCTACTTATGTCAGTCTTAATGAGATGTTAGAACAAGCAGATTTCATTACAATTAATGCTGCCTATTCAGATGATTTACATCATTTATTCAATAAAGAAACATTTGAAAAAATGAAAAATACAGCATATGTTATTAACGCATCTCGCGGACCTATTGTAGATGAACAAGCTCTAGTTGAAGCACTACAATCTAAAACAATCGAAGGTGCTGCATTAGATGTATTTGAATTTGAACCAGAAATTACAGATGCACTTAAAACAATGGACAATGTCGTCATAACACCCCACATCGGAAACGCTACATTTGAAGCACGTGATGAAATGGCAAGAATCGTCGCAAATAATACGATTAAGAAACTACAAGGTGATACACCAGACTATATTGTGAATAAATAATATAAAAAGATCCTCGGTCTCATATTAAGAGTTCGAGGATTTTCTTTTATTTAACAAGTTTTCTTTATCGATGATAGTTCTTAGTTTATAAATACTTTCTTTTATATTATGTTCATCAATATATGAATAAGAAAATCTTAAACTATGTTTTTCTCTTTCTGAATAAATCTCCCCTGGATGAATGAGCAATCCTTCCTCTAAGGCACGTTGGAATAACCTTTTCAAATCAATACTTTCATTGAATTTGAACCATATATAGAAAGACCCTTCTACTTTAGACCATCTACCAATATCTGAGAAAGATTCTGTTAAAGCATCTTCCATCAAATCTTTGCGCCTTTGTAAATTACGTTTAATGTCTTCAATATGCTTCTCATGGTAATGTGCCAACCATTTAGTAGCTATAAATTGAGAAATCGAACTTGCACCATAGTCATTTTGCATTTTTAAATCTGCTAAATGATTAATGACCCGTTCGTTGCCAATTAACCACCCTATTCTGAGACCTGGACTAACTGTTTTAGATAGGCTACCTAAATACAACACATTATGACTTGTATCAAGCTCTTTCATCGATTTAGGAATCGAACCTTCAAACCACAGCTCACTATAAATGTCATCTTCCACAACTGGAATACCCTTTGCTTTACACTGTTCAAGAATTTGTTCTTTCTCTTTCAATGTATATGTGTGCGATGTAGGATTGTGCAAAGTAGGATTACAATAAAATATACTATTGCTGTAATCTTCATCTTCTTTAAAAATCGCATGAATATTATTGCTTATATAATCAATTGATAAAGGTATCATTTTGGAATGAATTTTGTGCCACGTTCTAATTGAATTGATATAAGAAGGTGTTTCAACGATAATTTTTGATTTAGGAATTAATAATCCATCTGCTATCAACTTCAAACCTTGTAATGAACCAGAAGTGATACAAATTTCTTCTACACTACACTCAATACCTCTTTTTTTAACAATTTCTTTAACTTGTTGTCTCAACTGAATATTCCCTTTAGGCGCTTCGTAATTTGAAGTCAATTGACAACTTAAATCTTTCGAAATGATTTCATGAAATGCATCATTAGGTATTAATTCTGGCGAAAGTTCACCCGTCCCTAATCTCACCATGTCAGGTATAAATTCGCATCGATTAATTTCTCTAATGTAATATTGATTGTTCTGGTTAATACTATTACCTATATAATCTTGCCAATTTAAATTGTTACTCACATACTCATTCCATTTATTTTTCGAAACGTATATCCCTTTTCTTTCTTTACTTTCAAGCACGCCATAACTTTTTAAAATATCAATCACATGTACAATTGTTGATCTATTTACACCATACTTTTGTGTTAAAGCTCTTTGCGAAGGGATTTTCATACCAACTTCTAATTGACCATTATTAATATCTCTTAACATATCATCTATAATTTTTTGGTAGATAGGTTTTTCCATAAATGTAACTCCAATCTGGTTGGGCATAAATTTAATTCTGGATGATTTCATTGTAGCTTATTTCTTTTATACTATACAAAAAGGAGGTTAAATCAAATGTTTCAAGCAGTCATCCACGGTCTTTTATTAGCACTCGGTTTAATTTTACCATTAGGTGCTCAAAATATATTTGTTTTTAATCAAGGCGCAAATCATAAAAGCTTAAATAAAGCTTTACCTGTTGTTATTACAGCTGGTCTATGTGACACATTACTCATATTACTTGCGGTGTTTGGCGTATCACTCATCTTAAATCACTATCCATCACTACAATTAATCATATATATCGTCGGATTAATTTTTCTATTGTATATGGCTTGGACGTTATGGAACGAAAAATCATCAAGCAATGGCTCAGACATAGCAATATCAGCAAAAAAACAAATCAGCTTTGCATTATCTCTATCATTACTCAATCCACACGCCATTATGGATACAGTCGGTGTTATCGGTACAAGTGCATCACTATATTCAGGGTATGAAAAAGTCGGGTTCACAGTAGCAACAATCTTTATCTCTTGGTTCTGGTTCTTCGGTCTCGCTATAGCCGGTAAACAAGTCGGCATGTTTGATAAATCAGGTAAATTTATCATCATATTAAATAGAGTATCAAGTATCATCATCTTATTCGTCGCAGCACTCATCATCAAAAATATAATCAATATGTAGAATGAGGTAAATGTTTTGGTTGGGATTTAGGTGGGAGTTGCGGGGCTCATTTTCGTGCGCTAACGATCTTGTTTCGTTTTCTTGATCGTTAGAATTTCTAACGATCTTGTTTGTGAGTCTTGAGCGTTAGCGCTACTTTCACACATAACAAAAAGACGTGATACTGCTATTTTCTAGCGGTATCACGTCTTTTTTTATATTATATTAAGATGTTAAGGCTATTTCATTATAGAATTCGTCTATATTTATGGATTGGCCGTGGTTCAGTCTTGATTCTTCTGCTGCGAATGCCATTAAGTGACTGATTAAAGATTTACTTGCTATTGATTTAGATACATTTTGATTTGAGCTATTAATTGTATCTATAAAATCTCTTATAATACCTTCATCCCCGCCTCCGTGTCCACTGCTCACTTCTGGGAATTTAATGATTTTTTCTTCTCTTGTTAAAAAGTCAAAAATGCTTATTTCATTTGTTTCCATATTCCCTCTTATTTCACCTTTTGTTCCCATTATTTGAACTACTCTTGTTTGTTCTCTTGTAAATGCGCTCATACTAAATGTTGCTGTTGCACCATTTTCAAATTCCATATTCACAACTTGGTGATCGACAACGTCATTATCTGATTGGAAGACGCATTTCCCATAATCCGTATGATTTAATCTTTCTATGATCGCTTCGTTAGAATTTTCTTCTGTAAATTTCATCGCCCATCCTCTACCGATACCTAAATAATACCTTCCAGCATGAAATGGACATTCATTTTCTACTGGGCATCCGTCTAGACATCTTAATGGTGCGCCTTCTGGTTTGTTTGCTTCGTTAAAGTACATTAATGAGCCAAAGGAATTGATTCTTTTACAATCTTGATCCATGATATAATTGATAATATCCATATCATGGCAAGATTTAGCTAATATCATCGGACTTGACTGTTCTTTACTTTTCCAATTTCCCCTTACAAAACTATGAGACATATGCATATATTCTACATTTTCATTAAGTTGAATTGACGCAATCTGACCAACATCTCCATTTTGAACGATAGATTTGATTCTACTCCAGAATGATGTATATCTTAATACGTGACAAATCGTTAATGTTCTATCCATTTCTTTCGCTTTTTCTACCATTTTAATACACTCTTCAGGACTAGGAGACATCGGTTTTTCAAGCAACACATGATATCCTAAATCTAATGCTTTCATTGTTGGTTCAAAATGTACTTTATCTTGAGTACATATAATTGCTATATCAGCTTCTGGCTTTAAGTCCAATAATGCTTTCCATGATTCTTGTACATATCGTTCATCAAGACTATGATGACGACTTACGCGTTCTCTTCTTTCTTTAACAGGTTCCGCTACCCCAATTAATTTAATTTTATGGGGTAAAGACTTTATCAAATTCGCGTAAACTCTTCCCCCACGGTCACCTGCACCTAACAAAATCGCTTTTTTTATACCCATTGAATCGTCCCCCTTTATCATTCAATAGTTTCATATTACTACTATAAAAGTAAAAAATCACACATTTATCATTATTTTTTGTTCATATTTGTTCAAAATTGTTATTATTATAAATGAAAAACAGTAGGCATTCAAATTATAAAAATGAATGTCTACTGTTTAAATATTGATATATTGAATTAATGACCTTGATTATGCTGCATTTGCATCAGTTCATCTGCTGTAAATTGTACATCAGTTCCAATAATAATTTGGATATTTTTATCACTAATCACTTTGTTTCCTAATGCGCCAGATTGTTTGATTTTATCTTGATCAACAACACTTGTATCTTTTAATGTTAGACGCAGTCTTGTTGCACAGTGGTCGATAACTTCTATATTATCATTACCACCAATTGCTTCATATATAAGCTTTGTCTTATTAGATACTTTCACACCACTGTTGTATGTTGAAGTACCCGCTTCATCTTCTTCAAGACTAGGATCTTGCTTTGCCGCTTCTTCCATTAAACCATCTCTACCTGGTGTCTTAAGATTAAATGTACGAATCGCAAAATCAAATACGACGAAGTATACGACACCCATAATCAAACCAAGTACAAGTAACATTAATGGTTTATTAGCAATTGGAATACTTAAACTTAATAAATAATCTATTAATCCTGCACTAAATGTAAATCCTGCAGTCCAATGGAATGTTGCTGCTATAAATAATGAAATACCTGTTAATAACGCGTGAATACCAAATAACATCGGTGCTGCTACTAAGAATGAGAACTCTAATGGTTCTGTGATACCAGTTACGAATGAAGCAATCGCTGCTGTAACCATTAAAGAACCTACTACTTTTCTGTTACGCTTTTCAGCATTTTTCCAAATCGCTAATGCTGCAGCTGGTAATCCAAACATCATAATTGGGAATAAGCCTGCTTGGTAACGACCTGTTATACCCGCTTCACCTTTACTAGACCAGAAGTTTGCAATATCATTAATACCCGCAATATCAAACCAGAATACTTGGTTTAACGCGTGATGCAATCCAAATGGTAATAATAAACGGTTAAAGAATCCATATAACCCTGCCCCAAGAGGACCAAGTTTAGAAATCATTTCACCAAATGACACTAAGCCATTATATACTGGCGGCCAAATAAACATAAGTGCGATAGAAATGACTAACATAGCCGCTGCTGATAATATCGGCACAAGACGTTTACCACTAAAGAAAGCAAACGCTGTTGGTAATTTCGTATCTTTAAATCTATTGTAAATTGCTGCTGTAACTAAACCACAAATAATCCCGATAAATACATTACTAATACCCGTAAATGCTATATCAACTTTATCCTCAGCAATATGCAATACTTTCGCCATTGCTTCTGGCTTTAGTACTTGTGTAACCACTAAAAATGATACAAGTCCACTAAGTGCTGCTGCACCATTTTTATCTTTAGACATACCGAATGCTAACCCTACCGCAAATAGTATTGGTAAATTATCAATAACTGCTAAACCACCATTTGCTAAAAAGTTCGCAACGCTATTTCCTTCCCCGTTAATTGCACCTGAATCAATAAAAGATGCGATACCTAGTAGTAACCCCGCTACCGGTAAAATCGAAATAGGTAGCATTAGAGACTGTGCAAATTTTTGCATATAAGCCTTCATATTTTTCTCCCCTTATATAGTTGTTGGAAACGTAATCTCTACTACATATTTACCACAAAAAACATTTGATGTATATAACGAATTAATATTTCAAAAACTTAAAATAATCAATTAATTATTTTTAACAAAAAATAATAAGCACCTCGTTAATATTTATATCAACATACTTTCTAAAAACTAAGAGCCTGCAACAATTTCAATGTTTCAGGCTCTTAAGTGTTTATTTATTCACTTTTTTAACAACTGATGACTTCAATCCAATTTGTCCAAAGCCAGGTATTTTACAATCAATGTCATGACCATCTTCTGGGTCCACTAATTTGATACCTTTAACTTTAGTGCCTTGTTTAATAGAATTAGATGATCCTTTTACTTTTAAATCTTTAATGACTGTTACAGTATCTCCATCATTTAATTCAACACCATTTACATCTTTAATAACTGTGTTTTCTTCATTTGATGCATCTTCGTCGTTTATAGACCATTCATGATTACACATTGGACAAATATAAAATTGTCCGTCCTCGTAAGTATATTCTGAATCACATTTAGGGCAATTTGGTAATATTGCTTCCATCTTTCAACCTCCGAAAGTTTATAATAACCTCTATAATTTATCACATTTTCATAAATACTGGTATTGGATTTTTCATAAATTTAAGGATTCATGATGATATATGACGTAATCGCTTTGACTTTAGCATCTTTTTTATGATTTTCAAATTCATACATTTCAGCAAAATAAATTTCCTCACCAGAATTCAATATAATTGTGCCATGTGTAGAAGCTTCTTTACCGTGCGTAAGCATTGATTTAATTTCAAGGCTAGATACTTTTTGCAAGTGCTCATTTATTTCTTCTAAAAATGCTTTTCTACCTATTAGTTCAAAAGAACCAGGTACATTCCATACTAAATCATCTGTTAGCCATTCAGTGAGACACTTTTCGTCACCAACTATTGAAGCTATCACAATATCTCGTATAATTCTTCTTTTTGGTGCGTTATCACATTTTAAATCTCCCAGTACAGTGAATTTCACATTTTTTAAATCCTCATCTAATTGACTAAATGATAACCCTTGTTCTAATAATGCTTCTTTCAAAATGCCTATTGCTTTTGGTCCCATACCATGAAGTTTCGCCAAATTATGTTCATCTAATTGTGCAACCTGTTCTAACGTCGTAATATTGATCGTATTCAAAGCATTTGTTGCTGGTTTCCCTATTTTCGGCAAATTTGTCATCCGAACACAGCTCCCTTTATGAAATGTCTTTTCGTTTAAACCCTATAAATCCAATTATGATAAGCGCTACAGATATTATGATTAATATACTTATACCCGAATAATTCATATCTTCAACAGGTATTTCAGGAATATGATGAAATGGCGTTATATCTTTTAACCAGTCTTTAATATTTAATAATTGTCCTAAGTATACGACGAAAAATGTATAAGTTAGATATAAATAAACGATAAAATGCCCTTTATTGAACCATCCTAAAAGTACAACACCGAGTGCTACGAAAGATATAATGGCTGGTATATGCACAACCCCTGCCTTTATAATGCTCCAAAAACTAAATGGATCATCTAACACAGATGCTTGGGCAATATACAAACCGAATGCAGCGATAAAAATCATAAAAATAGCATTAAATAATGAAACAACTAAATAGCTACTCAACAATTTAATTCTTGAAATAGGTCGAGACATTATAAGTTCAATACGATGAGTATCTATTTCGTTTTTTATTTTGTATAAACTTAACAGTGCAGGTATAGTTGATACAATTGCCATTATAATCATTAAAGTAGGTAAGAATGCTTCTATATAATGATCACCTTTTCCAGCTACCATTTGCTGCAACATTTCATTATCTTTAATAAAGTCATCTAACTCACCAAATATTGATCCATATGAAGCGCCAAATACAAACATTCCTATTGCCCAGGAAATAAGCCCTACTTTATACAATTTAAGTTGTAAACCTAGTGGAGATAACCATAGTTTATGTGTAGTTCTTTTACCTAGTTTAGAAGGTAGTAAACCAGACTCTATATCCCTTCTAAAATAAAGTATCATCGCTATCATTAAGCATATAATAGCTGTTATCAAAGTTATGACGATTGGCCACCAATTATTTTCAGAATACGCAAACGTTCTTGTAATCCATCCTAGAGGTGAAATCATAGAAATATCTTCATTTATGACATCACCAACCGCTCTCACTAAATAACTTAAGAGCAATACTGTAATACTATAGCCCGTCACACTACTACTTGTTTCAGTTAACTGTGCGAATATAGCTGTCATCATACCAAATAGAATACCAATTGATCCTATTGAAGCTGCATACACGATTGAACCTTGCCAATCCACACTATCAATATTCATGAAAGGTAATATCACCATAATCAAAATGGTTATCATGATGTTCACAATTATCATCTCAATAAGTGCACTTACGAGAGGTGATACTTTTCCAACTGGCAATGCTCGAATCATTTCAATACGACCTGCAGATTCATCTCCTCTTGTACTTTTTGAAACAAGTAAAATACTCATTATTGCAACGAGAATACCTGTAAATAGTAACATCTCGTGTGTAAATAACACACCAATTGATACTTGTTCAAATTGTCCTGGCCCTAACATTGCTTCCATTGCAGGGTTTTTGGAAGTTTCAACAATTGGTTGCATATCTGATTGGTGTGGATACATACTTTTAAATGTTGGTGGTATGATAACTGTTAAAACGACAATACCTAATATCCAAAACAGCATTTTCCATTTATGTGTCTTGAGGTAAAACAACGTTAATTGACCAACACCGCTAAAGAGATTATTCATATTACTCACCTCTTTCAATATTCACACCATAATGTCTCATAAATAAATCTTCTAATGTAGGTGGCATACTTTCTAATTTCAACAACTCAAATCGACTTAAATATTTAATAATATTAGAAACTTTCTCCGAATCCACTTGAAAATGATATATTTCTCCTTCTTTAGAAATATCATGTACACCTTCTTGCTCGTCTAAATCTGTTAAAGCTTCTTTAGACTGAACGACGAAATGCATTCTCGTGAGATGTCTCAAATCATCCAACGTGCCCATTTCTACGATTTCACCTTTTCTAATAATGCCGACTCGGTCACATAGTTTTTCTACTTCACTTAATATATGACTCGATAGTAGAACACTTTTGCCCTCTTTTTTCTTTTCTAATACACATGATTGGAATACTTGTTCCATTAAAGGATCCAATCCAGATGTCGGTTCATCTAATATAAGCAGTTGTGCATCTGTTGTAAATGCAGCGATAAGTACAACTTTCTGTCTATTACCTTTAGAATATGACCCACATTTTTTAGTAGGATCTAAATCAAATTTTTTAATCAGTTCATCTCTTTTTTCATCATTTTTAGTGCCGCTTAATTTCAGAAATAAATCTATCACTTCTCCACCTGTTAAGTTTGGCCACAAATTAACATCACCTGGAACATAGGCAACTTGTTTATGAATTTGAACTGCATCTTTCCAAGCATCTTTATCAAATGCCTCAATAGTACCAGAATCAGGTTTCAGCATGCCTAAAATTGCTTTAATTGTCGTAGATTTCCCAGAACCATTTGGACCGATAAACCCAAATATTTCTCCTTCTTCAACAGTGAAATTCACACCGTTTAAAGCTTTAAATTTACCAAACGTCTTCGTAACATTATTTACTTTTAACAATGTCATATTAATCACGATCCTTATAGAAGATTTTACGCATTTCCTTTATATACAAATCGAATTCATCATAAAAGCTTTGATAATCATTCTGCTCAATCATTTGATGCGTTATTCGTGTCTTCATAGATTCTGCTAAACCGTCAATCGAATACTTTATAATATTGATAGACATTTCAACATTTAAATTATCTTTAAAAAGATCCTTATCTAAATCTTCAAATAGTGCATTTTGAACTTTACTTTGTAATTGTTTAATATGTTGATCTTGTTCTTCAGATATATAATGATGTTCAGATTCCTCCAGAACAATTTTCGTTAAAAACTTCGACATATGAGGATGAATCGTCATTAAATTAGATTTAATCTTCGCTTGTTTAACTAACCTATTAAAAATATCTTTCTCAGAAGTATCAATTTGTTTAAAATAATATTCCTCAATGAAATCTAATGAATAATCCACAAGAAATTTAAATAATCCTTTTTTATTTTTAAAGTAATAAAAAAGCATCCCTTTACCAATACCAGCATTTTCAACAATACGATTCGTAGAACTTTGTTGATATCCATAATTAGAGAACTCCATCAGCCCTGAATTGATTATTTTTTGACGCTTTTCATCATCTAAATTATAAAATGCATCATTCATCATATACACCTTCCGAAACATATTAGACCAGTTCGGTCGACTACATCATAACGCTATCGACCATATTGGTCAATTATTGTTATTAAATAAAACAGCCACCAATTCACAAAATACGAATTGGTGGCTTATTTAGTACTTACAGCACTATGTACTGACCCCTTTGTTTGCATATACAGTTAAAAAATAAATCCAATTTAAATTAAAGACCTAAAGCTGTAATCAAATCTACGATCGGTTGTAAGATACTTGTTAACATAAGAAATCTCCTCCTTTGTTTAAGTTATTCTTATTCTATATCAAATAATTATAAGTACAAAAAATGAGTAAACTTACATCACAAGTTATGTAATGTAAGCTTACTCTTAAATTTAAGGTGAAAATATTTTTTTAAAAGATTCTTTAGAATCTGCCTCTAATAGTTTTAATACTTTAGAATAATCATTTATTATTTCAGAAAGATTTTGATACACTTTTTCTAAATTAATCGTAGTATTCTTTTTCAATCCTAAACAAAAAATAATTTGTGCTTCTTTATCTTCCCAAGCAATTGGTTTATCCATCGTTATTATATAAATAAAAGTTTGTTTAGCTAAAGGCATTAGTGGATGTGGAATGGCCACCAGATTACCATAAGCTGTAGAAGCATGATATTCTCTTTCTTTTACACTATCGATAAAATTATTGTGAATTAAATTCTTGTTTTTAAGTTGTTTACCTAAGTATTCCAACAACTCATCTTTACTGTTTATTTTTTTATTTAATTCAATAATTTCTATTAGTTCTTCTGAGTGTCGAGAATCTTTTAAATCTATATAACGTTGAATTTTGTCTGAGTCTTGCTGTGACATAATAGGGTTAACATAAAGTATTGGTAAACTGACATCATCATTTATTGGTACTGTTGAAATTATTAAATCTGAATGCTCAAGTTGAGCCCTCTGAATATTGTATAATTCTATAATTTCAGTAATTTGAATTTGATTACCAAAATTTTGGATTAACTTATATTTAATTAATTGAGAACTCGTTAATCCGGAGTTACAAACTAGTATAACCTTTAACTTTTCTTTTTCATTTTCAATTCTATTGAGAGCCATTTCAAAGTGCAATGCTAAATAACCAACTTCACTTTCTGAAATTTGCACTTTCAAGTCTTTTTCAATCATTTTACTAGCCACTAAAGCAATATCAAATGCGAAGGGATAATTTTTTTTGATTTCATTTAACATTGGATTTCTAATATTCATCTTGTATTTATATCTATTTATTGATGTACTCAAATGTAAATATAAATTTTTCTTAAGTGTATTATCCGTAATTAGGTCTAAATAAAAAATAAGTTTTATATGATCTAACATATGTGTAATCATACTATCAATAACATTATTTTTTTGTATCATATTACCTTCATTCATAATTCCAGTAGTAACAAAATGGATATATAAACAATCTTTTTCTTTTATAGGCAATGTCAAATCAAATCTTTTTTCAACAAACAGTATAAGTTCATCAAAAAATTGACTCAATTCATTTGTTAATGGAAGATCATCAATTTGGAATTGCTGTTCAACCATCAGTTGATTTTTGATTCGAACTATCGCAATGTTAATGTGTGTTACAAGATTATCAAGTTTAACTTCAGGTATCTCAATTTGGTATTTTCTAAGTAACTTCACAAGATATGACTTTACACTGGAAATATCATCTTCAGTAAATCCAATGTTTAAGTGCTGATTATTCAATAGAAACTCTGCTATTGCATATATTATCTGAAATTCTTTGCCAATTAACTTCATTCCATAATTTGGTCTACTGACTACTTCTATTTCATAACGAGCTAAAACTCTCTTCATTTCAATCATGTCATTCTTTAAAGTTCCCACACTGACAAACAAGCTTTCACTCAGAGATTCTAATTTTGTATAATGATTATCAAGAAGTAATTTTTTCATGATAAATCTAATTCTGCTATCTTGATTATTGAAATTTAAGTTTTCATCTTTTAAAAAACGCTCATTTAAAAAATAATTAAACTTACCCTCATCAGTAATATTTAATTGATAGCCTTTCGATTTTTTTATAAAGATTACGAACCCATTTTCTTTACTCGTTTCATTGATAACCTTTATGTTTTCTCGAATAGTTTTAGACGAACACCCTAAAAGTTTGGCTATGGATATACTATTCATATATTCGTGCTGATGTTGATACAATATCTTTACTATATTGAGGTGTCTGGTTTCCATCACGCTCTCTCCTAGTAGTTCTGTATATATATTACAGATTAATCTGTAAAACCATTACTTGAAGAAACTTCTTTAAACCATCTTCCACTTTCTTTAATTGTTCTTTCCATTGTTTCAAGATCAATAGATACAAAACCATATCTATTTTTATATGCATTCATCCAAGACCAATTATCCATAAAAGTCCACATATGATATCCTCTACAATTTGCACCTTCTACTATAGCTTTATTCAACCATATTAAATGTGATTTCACAAAATCTATTCTATAGGTATCATTTATTTTACCATTTTCGATAAATCTCGATTCATTTTCAATACCCATACCATTTTCTGAAATAAAACTTTCTATATTACTGTAATTATCCTTCAAATTAATCATAATATCATAAATCCCTTTAGGATAAATCTCCCAACCACGATATGGATTCATCTTTCTACCTGGCATTTCATAATTTTCAAAGTAATATTCCGGAAAGAATGGGGAATTAGGATTTGGCAAAGTGTCTCTAGCTTTTACCCGTCTAGGTTGATAATAATTTACTCCTAATAAATCTACTGTATAATTTTTTATAATTTCAAGGTCATCTTGTGTAAAAGTTGGTAATAGATCATGATGTTTTATAATATCTACTAATTGCTCTGGATAGTATCCTTTTGTTACAGGATCTAAAAAACTTCTATTAAAAAATAAATCTGCAATTTCGGAAGCTTTAACATCTGCTTCGTTTTTACTTCTTGGGTAAGATGGTGTTAAATTTAGGATAATCCCAATTTTTCCATCATACCCTGATTCCTTATATTCTTTAATTACTTTAGCATTAGCAAGGATAGTATTATACGCAACCTGAAATCCTCTTTTAGCATCTACAATATTTGGATAATGGAAATTATATAAATATCCACCTTCAACTGGTACTATTGGTTCATTAAATGTAAACCAATACTTAACTCGATCGGCAAATAACTCAAAGCACTTTCTCGAGTATTCTACATATCGTTCTACAACTTCAAGTGATTCAAAACCACCTTGTTTTTGCTTTTCATATGGCATATCAAAGTGATATAAATTCACAAAAGGTTCAATATTATTTTCAATTAAGCTATCTATAACTTTATTATAAAATTGAACTGCATCTTCATTAATTTTATTACTACTTTGATTTATTAAACGGGTCCAAGATATAGATAATCTAAATGAATTATGTCCTGTTTCCTTCATTAAATAAATATCTTCTTCAAATTTATTATAAAAATCTGACGTTTTATTAGGACCAACATTTTCAAAAAATCGATTTGGTTCTTCTTCAAACCATTTATCCCAAATAGTTTGATCATTTATTGTTTTTGTACCTTCCGTTTGTGTTGCACTAGCTGCACTTCCCCACCAAAAGTCTTTTGGAAATTTATATTGAGTCATGATTTCATCTCCTTATATAGATCTATCATTTCATTCGCTAAATCCTTTACAGTAATTGCATTCATTAAATGATCTTGAGAATGTATTAATAACAAATTCAATTCACTTTCTGTTCCTTGCGCTTCATTTTGTAACAATTCAGTTTGAAATTTATGAGCCTTATTAATTTCTTGTTCCGCTTCTTTAATAAGACCTGTTGCTTCTTCAAAATTTCTTTCTTTTGCATATTGTATAGCATCCATTGCACATGAACGCCCATTTCCTCCATATAAAATAATTTGAAAAGCTATCTCATTAATTGAGGTTGCCATTGTATATTCCTCCGTCCTTATACTATTTTTCTATTTCTTGCTTTAAATAGTTTTTATCTAATAATTTTAAAAATGGCCACCAAATAATAAATGTAATAATTAGATTTACAAGTTGTAATGCTGCACCTTGCCATGCATTACCAGTTGCTAAATATCCACTTATAAATATTGGAGTAGTCCAAGGTACGATAACGCCAGAAGGTTTCGGAACTATACCTGTATACATAGCTGAATAACTTACAATAGTTACAATCACTGGTGATATAATCCAAGGAATTATTACTAAAGGATTCATTATGATAGGTAAACCAAATAGAATCGGTTCATTCACATTAAAAATGGATGCTGGTGTTCCTAATTTAGCAATTTCTTTATTTTGTTTACTTCTACAAATTAAGTAAATTGCAATTACGACTGCTATCGTTCCACCTGTTCCTCCCATACCAACTAAGAATGTATCTATAAATTGCTTTGTAATGATATTAGGTAACTCAATTCCTTTTTGGAATGCCTCAAAATTTTCATTATTTAATGAATACCATATTGGATCAAATACAGTGTTCACAATAATCTGGCCGTGCAATCCGAAGAACCAAAATATCTGAATAAATAAAACCGCAATAATTGTTGCAGGAAGTCCTTTACCTAAGGCAGTTAAAGGTTCTTGAACAATTGTATAGATTAAATCTTGTAATGTATTAAAAGGTGTTAAGGCAATTAAGATTCTTATTACCAAAAATATAGTTAAAGTAAATGCTACTGGTAACAGTGCACTAAATGATTTAGATACTTGGTCAGGTACACCTTTAGGCATTTTTATTGTTATTTCCTTCTTTGTAAAATAGCTATATAACTCTGAAGTAATTATAGAAACAATAATTCCTAAAAACATACCTTTAGCACCTAATATTTCTGTAGGAATAACGCCTTCAGTTTTACCTACAACTTGAGGTGTTAAAATAAGTACTGCACTTAATGCAGTTACAGCACCATATATTCCTTCTAACCCATTTCGCTCAGTTAACTTATATCCTATTCCCAATATTACAAAAAGCCCCATTATTGATAACGTCGCTGCAGATGCTGGACCCACAGCATTTTGCCATGCTGTATATTGGCTTTCAGAAAGTAATTTATCTAAAAATGGAAAATTAGCAATTACAACAAATATAGAACCAAATATAATTAAAGGTAGTGCAACCATAAAGCCATCACGTAAAGATGCTAAATACTTATTATTATTTAACTTATCTGCAATTGGCAGTAAAACATCTTCTAACTTCTCCATAAAAGTGCTTTGCATTTTTATCACCTATTCCCCTAATAATTTTAATGCCTGTTTAAGAACGCCTTCCCCATCAATTCTTCCGTAACTTACAGAATCTATTGTTTCAATTGGTAATTCTAGTCCCTTTTCTTCAGCTGCTTTCGTAAATTTTTTCTTCATAAACCTCATTTGTGGTCCTATTAATAACACATCATACTCATCTAAAGAATGAAATGCGTTATCACTAGACATTGCTTTGATATTCACCTTAATTCCATCCGCTACTGCTGCTTCTTCCATCTTATTTACTAATAAACTTGTAGACATTCCCGCTGAACATGCTAATAAAATATTTTTCATCTTGATTTCCCCTTTCGAATATATTTTCATTATATTTTGGTTACGCTTACATATCGATATAATCATTTTCCTCTACTAGTGGAACAGAAACATTTATTTATATTAATATGCAAAATACAAATAATCGTAGTATAATGCTTTTTATATTGTTTTATAAATCTTATTGTTTACATATGTTTTATTGTGTTTAAGGAGAGCGAATTAAAAATGGAAAATCATGAGTTAAAAAGAAGTATGTCTAATCGGCATATTCAGTTAATTGCTATTGGTGGCGCGATTGGTACCGGTCTTTTTCTTGGAGCTGGTAAGAGTATTTCACTAGCGGGTCCATCTATTTTATTAGTTTATATTATTATTGGTTTTTTCTTATTTATTATGATGAGAGCCTTAGGGGAATTATTACTTTCAAATAGTAACTATAATTCTTTCATTGATATTGCAGAACATTATTTAGGTCCTTTATTCGGATTTTTAACTGGATGGACGTATTGGTTTTGTTGGGTTGCAACGGGAATAGCGGATATTACGGCTGTGGCTAAGTATATTCAGTTTTGGTATCCTGATGTTCCTGCATATGTTTCTGCAATTGCAACAGTTGTTATTCTATTAGGTTTAAATCTTATGACTGTTAAATTATTTGGTGAGGTCGAATTTTGGTTTGCACTCATTAAAATTATCGCCATTATATTATTAATTGTCATTGGTTTATGGATGATATTTAATGGTTTTAAATCTAGCACAGGTATTCAATCTGGATTTCATAATTTATATAGCCATAATGGTTTCTTCCCAAATGGTGCTATGGGCTTCTTACTGGCTTTCCAAATGGCAGTATTTAGCTTTGTAGGAATTGAACTTGTAGGTGTAACAGCTCGTGAGACGAAAGATCCTGAAAAGAATTTACCTAAAGCGGTTAATTCTATCGGTATTCGTATTTTAATTTTCTATGTATTAAGTTTATTAATCATTATGAGTATCACACCATGGAATAAAATTGATCCTGCTGAAAGTCCTTTTGTTAATTTATTTGTATTAGCTGGTATTCCAGCTGCTGCGGGAATAGTTAACTTTGTCGTGTTAACTTCAGCTGCAAGTGCTGCAAACAGTGGATTATTCAGTAATAGTCGTATGGTTTATGGTTTAGGTCAAACGGGTCATGCGCCTGAAGGGTTAAGCAAGACAAATAAACGTGGTGTACCTTATCCAGCATTGATATTCTCAGGTGTTGTATTATTCTTCGCTGCGATATTAAATTATTTTATACCAGATGACGTATTTACACTCGTTACGACATTGGCTACGATATTCTTTATTTTTATTTGGTCTATCATTTTAATTTGTTATATCAAATTTAGAAAAGAAGACAAATCTTTACACGAAAAATCTAAATTCAAAAATCCATTCGGTGTGATTGGATCATATCTTGCATTAATATTCTTTGTATTTGTATTAGTTATTTTGTTCTTTGCAAATGATACACGTACAGCATTAATGTACTCACCTTTATGGATTGTACTATTGCTTGTTATTTATTATTTGAATCATCGCAAGCAATCTACTTCAAATGAATAACTCTAATAAACAGTAAACATCGTCATATGACGTGTTTACTGTTTTTTATTGAACAAATGTTATATACCATCGAATAATATTTAAATTCTTGTTATATATTGAATACAATTAATAGTGTGATATTTATCTATATATTCTAAATTTTTAGAAAATACTATTAACTTCTTGATTTAGATATGCTAAAGTTTGACTATTAACTTTAAAAAGGAGGGAATGCAAATGGTTAGTGAACCGCTTATTTCAGCAACAATACTATTCGCATTAATCGTTCTCGGGGAAATTATATCTTATCTTACAAAGGCTCGTGTACCAATGTTATTAACGGCAATGGTCAGTTATTTGCTTTTATCATGGGTAGGCGTCTTACCTGAAAAGATATTAGATAATGCCATTTTACCTTCGCTAGGTGCGCTTATTATTGCACCAGTTATCATGCATATGGGTACAATGATGCCGCTTCATATACTTAAATCACAATGGAAAGCAGTTGTTATATCAATATTGGGTATATTGGGTTCTACAATCTTAATATTAGTCTTCGTTACACTCCTATTTGATTTCCGTACTGCTGCTTCAGGTGTTGGACCTATTGCTGGAGGTATCGTCGCGCTGCTCATCACAGTCGAAAAGCTTCAAGATTTAGGATTAGCAAATTTAATTGTTTTACCCGCTATCGTGCAGGCCCTTCAAGGCGTTATCGGTATGCCATTAAGTTCTATTCTTATGAAGCGCTATTCAAAATATTACTTAGCGAATAGACATACAGACAAAAATGTCGCTAATATTTCTAACAAAAATGAACCTAAGAAAGAAACGATATTTAATAAGAATCCGTTACTTCAAAACAATGTTATCAGACTCTTTATTATGTTCTTCTTAGCAAGTATTGCCTTCATGATTGGCGAAGTAACAGGCATTCATTTCACACTCGTCAGTTTATTATTTGGTGTTATCGGTTTGAAAATTGGATTGTTTGAACAAAAAGAACTGGAACGTAATCAATCATTCACAATTATGATGGTTATTATCATTTTAATCGTTATCGGTTCTATGGGTGGCATTAAACCACATGATTTATGGGAATTCTTACCTGCTATTTTATCTATTCTTGTTATAGGTACAATTGGTATTTTAATTGGCGGATTTATCGGTGCTAAATTAATTGGTTGGAAACCTACTAAAGCATTACCTGTTGCTTTAACCGCATTGTATGGTTTCCCAGGTGATTTTATTTTATGTGAAGAAGTCAGTCGATCTGTTACTGATAATGAGGAAGACAGAGAAGATGTATTTAACGAGTTATTAAGCCCGATGATTATTGGTGGATTTACAACCGTTACAGTTGCATCCGTTATTTTAACATCTATATTAATGAACTTTATTAAGTAATTGAGGAGGACATAGATATGATTATAAAAAACATCAATTTAATAGACGGTACTGGAAAAGACATTCAACGATGTGTTGATATAAAGATTGAAAATCATGTCATTTCTGAAATTGGTACTCATTTAAATGGCGACAATATAATAGAAGGAAATGGTCAATATCTATTACCAGGTATGATCGATAGTCACGTACATGTTATGTTGGAAATGGAACCTTTAGAGAGAAGATTGGCTACACCTTTTTCATATAACTTCTACAAAGCAATTGATCATTTAAAACGAACAGTTGATGCAGGTGTTACAACCGTTCGAGATGCTTTAGGCGCAGATTTAGGTTTAAAAGAAGCTGTGAATGATGGTTTAATACTCGGACCACGTTTACAAATAAGTGTTAACGCATTAACCATTACAGGGGGTCATGGGGACAGTTATACTAAATCTGGTATACAACTACCTATTTTGCAAGATGGCTATCCTGGTTTACCGAGTGGCATATGTGATGGTGTCAATGAAGTTCGTAAAAAAGCACGCGAAATGTTAAGAGCCGGTGCTGATGTATTAAAAGTACATGCAACTGGTGGCGTAACAAGTGCAACTGACCATCCAGATTATACGCAATTCTCATTAGAAGAATTAAAAGTCATTGTAGAAGAAGCTCAATTTAGAAATAATCGAAAAGTTATGGCACATGCTCAAGGTTTGCAAGGTGTTAAACAATGTATAGAAGCAGGCATTCATTCAATTGAGCATGGTATCTATTTAGATGATGAAGCTGTTCAATTAATGAAAGAAAAAGAAATGTACCTCGTACCTACATTACTCGCACCTCTTTCCGTTATAGAATTTGCCGAAGAATTAGGTATGAGTGAAAATTCTATTAAGAAATCTAAACAAGTCATGCAAGACCATATTGATAGCTTTAAAAAAGCACATCAAGCTGGCGTGAAAATAGCAATGGGTACTGATGCAGGTGTATTCAAACATGGAACTAATTTAAGAGAATTAGAGCTTATGGTTGAACACGGCATGACAGAAATGGAAGCCATTGTTTCGTCTACTAAGACAGCTGCTGAATGTTTAGGTTATGACGAAGACTTAGGTACAATTGAAGTAGGCAAAAAAGCAGACTTCATTTTACTAGATCAAAATCCTTTAGAAGATATCAAAGTATTAAAGGATCCAAATAAAATTAAAGTCGTTTCAATAGATGGCAAAATTGTCAAAGACATTAGATAATATCATAGTATTTAAAATGTATTCTAGAAATAGAAACATATGAAAACCCCCTAAAAGTTGTCACTTTTAGGGGGTTCATTTCTTACATATTACCGATTGATAAATATTTAGTTTCTAAATAAGGTTCGATACCTTCGATACCGCCTTCACGACCATATCCACTTTCTTTAAACCCTCCAAATGGCGCATGCGCTGCTGATGGCGCACCATCATTCCAACCTATCACACCGAAATCAAGCTTCTTATAAATATCAAATCCTGTACGATAGTCATTCGTGAAGAAATAAGCTGCTAAACCATATTCGGTATCATTGGCAACTTTAATAACCTCTTCTAAATCTTCATATGCCATGACTGCTGCGATTGGTCCGAATGTTTCTTCGTGCATCACTTTCATTTCAAGATTAGCTTGTCTAATAACGACTGGCTTTAAGAAATTTCCACCTAATTTTAATTGTTCTAATGGTAATGACAATTCTCCACCATTTTGAACAGCATCTTCAATTTGGTCAATGACTTTATCTACAGCTTGTTGATTAATGAGAGGTCCCATTTCAACGCCTTCTTCTAAGCCATTTCCTACATTTAATGCATTTACTTTTTCAGTTAAACGTTCTGTATAAGCTTCTTCTATATCTTGATGTACATAAATTCTATTTGCGCTTATACAAGTTTGACCTGAATTTCTAAATTTAGTCGCGATTGTTTGATCAACTGCTAATTCAATATCTGCATCTTTATGAACAATAACTGGTGCTAATCCACCTAATTCCATCGTGACATTTTTAACTGTATTTGCAGAATCTTTTATTAAATGTTTACCGACTGGTGTAGATCCTGTGAATGTTATTTTCTGTATAATTGGACTTTCAGTAAATATTCTACCTGCGTCTTTACCACTTAATACAACATATTGAATGGCATCTTCAGGGATACCCGCTTCATGTGCCAATTCAACCATTCTTATCGTCGTTAATGGTGTTTCTAAAGCTGGTTTACAAACAATTGTACAACCTGCAGCTAATGCTGGCGCCATTTTTCTCGCAATCATTGCTGCTGGGAAATTCCAAGGTGTAATTGCACCAACAACTCCTACAGGAAACGGATCAGTAATAATCTTTTTACCTTTTTGATTAGCAGGTATTGTCTTACCATAAATACGTTTTGCTTCTTCTTGATACCATTGAATGTAACTATTCGCATAGGCAACTTCGCCTAATGCTTCTTTATAAGGTTTACCGTTCTCTAATGTAATTAATTCCGCTAATTCTTCTTTATGTTCATCAATTAATTGATACCATTTTAATAAAAGAGATGAACGTTCATGTGCGTCTTTTTCGCGCCATGATTCATATGCAACTTGTGCTTTATCAATTTGTTGAATAGCTTCTTCTTCAGAAGTATAAGGAATCGACTTAACGATTTCATTCGTTGCTGGATTGTATACTTTTAGCTGTTTCAAATACTTCATCCCCTTTTGATTTTGTTAAATATAAGACTGCTGCTATGCCATACCATACGAATACGATAATCCATTCATGTGGCCAAATAAGTGATGAAGGCATTCCTGGTAAATAAATTGCGATAAATGCAATACTTAAAATAACAGCAATCCAACCGACTACTTTACCACTTTTAATACGATATGGTCTTTCTAAGTTAGGTTCACTTTTTCTTAATTTTAAAAATGCACAAGCAACTAAGAAATAACCTAATACAACACCGATGCCACCAGCATCAACAATCCATACTAATGCAGGACGACCTAATAATGGTGCAACAAATGCTAATACACCAAGGAATATAATACCGTGTGTTGGTGTTTTGTATTTAGGGTGAATGTATGCAAACCACTTAGGAATCATATTATTTTTCGCCATCGCATATAAAATACGACTACCACCGATAATAAATGCATTCCAACTTGTGATAATACCAGCAATTCCACCTAATACGAGTAATATACCAAATCCACTTGATCCAAATAAATTCACCATTGCATCTGCTGTAGCTAATTCACTTGTATTTAATTGACTCGGTGTTAAACCTGTTGCAACACCAAACACAATTAATAAATAGAAGATAACAGATGCTATGATAGAGATAACTAAAATACCACCAATTTTTTTAGAAGGTGCTTTTACTTCTTCAGCTATTTGTGGAATAACATCGAACCCTACAAATAGGAATGGAATCATGATTAGCACAGACATTGTTCCGCCTACACCACCATTAAATAATGGTTTAAGATGTGTAAAGTCACCATTGAATCCTGCACCAAAGAATAATAATAAACCGACACCTACAATAAATATTGTAAATACAGTCTGCATAACTGCAGCTGGTTTAACGCCAAAGTAGTTTAATGACGTTAATATAACACTACCTATAGAACCGATAAGTACCCAAGTTAAGTAAACATCCCATCCAGCTAAATTCCATAATAAACCAGAATGTTCAAATGGTATGACATAATCTATAACAGTTGGCAATGCGACTGCTTCAAATGTAATGACAGATACATAGCCAAATAACACTGACCAACCAGATATAAATGCTACACCTGGACTAAATGCTTTCTTAACGAAGACAAATCCGCCACCTGTTTCAGGAATTGCAGAGGCAAGCTCTGCATATGTTAATCCAATAAAAATTACTAATAATCCACCAATTACAAATGCGATAATACTACCTAGAAATCCTGCTTTTGAAATCCATTCTCCCGAAAGAACAACCCAGCCCCATCCAAGCATGGCGCCAATCGCGAGAAATAATACGTCTGCTATATTCATTGATTTATTAAATTGAGAATTCATAATTATACCCCATTTTTATTAGTCAAATTTCTTAAAGACTAGATTCTAAGATTGATAATCCTTTGTTTAATTCTTGATCTGTAATGACTAATGGTGCTAAAAATCTAATCACATTTCCGTTAATACCAGCTGATAATAATAATAAACCATTTTCATTTGCTGCTTTAACAATTTGTGACGTTTTAACTTTATCAGGTGATTGCGTTTCTGGATCAATAATTTCCATTGCAACCATTGCGCCTAATCTACGAATATCTCTTATAAATGAATGTTCTAATTTAAATGCTTCTAATCTTGATTGAATCGTTGCACCAAGTTGTTCAGCTTTAGCATTTAAGTTTTCTTCTTCAATAATTTCAATTACTTTTAATGCTGCTTCACATGCAAGTGGATTTCCTGCATATGTACCACCAATTTCGCCTGGATTTGGGCTGTCGATAATTTCACTACGTCCTACAACCCCACTTAATGGGAATCCTGCTGCTAGAGATTTTGATACAGTCATTAAATCTGGTATAACATCAAAATGCTCAATTGCAAATGTCTTACCAGTACGTGCAAAGCCTGTTTGAATTTCATCTGCAATAAATACGATGCCATGTTCTTCACAAATGTCTTTTAATGCATGAATAAATTTCTTATCTGGAATGATAAATCCACCTTCACCTTGTACTGGCTCAATCACAACACATGCCACTTCTGAAGGATCCACTGTTGCGATAAAGAAATTCTTCAAATCTTTAATGACTGAATCTATGTATGCCTCATCACTTAATCCTTCAGGTTTGTCTGCTAAATAAGGATATGGTGCTTGATATACTTCTGGTGCAAATGGGCCAAACCCAGATTTGTATGGTCTTACTTTACTTGTCATAGACATTGTTAAATTTGTTCTACCATGGAAGCCTCTAATAAATGATACAACTTGCTGTCTACCTGTATATTTTCTAGCGATTTTCACAGCGTTTTCTACTGCTTCTGCACCAGAATTTAGTAATACTGTTTTCTTTTTATGGTCACCTGGTGTAATTTCTGCTAATTTCTCTGCTAATTTAATATAACTTTCATACATAATCACATTGAAACCAGGTAAAATAAATCTTTCAAGCTCGTTTTTTAAATGTTCAGTTATTTTAGGATGTGAATGACCAACGTTTAACGTTCCGATTGCTCCTGCAAAGTCAATCCACTCTTTACCGTCTTTATCTGTAACTGTTGCCCCTTTTGCAAAATCAGCAATATGTGTATTACCATTACTGACACCTCTTGCTACATATTCGTTACGTAAAGATTCTAATTGTTCTTGAGTCTTACCCATCAAAATCCCTCCTATTGTTTATTTAGTACATATTAAAAAAAGATTGGTATAATGAAAAGTACCAGTTTTTAATTTTTAATAGTACCAGAGGGGCGAACTATATGACTCAAACTTACAAATATAGAGAAATTTATCTCAAATTAAAACAAGATATACTCTCTCAGAAATATAACAGTCACGAAAAATTACCATCTAAAAGACAACTTTCAATTGATCAAAATGTCAGTATTAACACTGTTAAGAATGCTTATGAACAACTTTTCGCTGAGGGTTATATTTACACAAAGGAAAGACAAGGTTACTTTGTTGAAGCATTAAATAAGTTAATCATTCAAGATCAACATATTACGCAACCTTTAAACAATAACCCAACTCAAATTAAATCTTCATATCGTTATTCTTTATCGCATATGACAACCGACATCTCACAATTTCCAATAGACTTATGGTCAAAATATGTGAAAGAAGCTTTTCACCTTTTCAAACATGAAATGTCAGAAATCCCTGTATATAAAGGTCCGCTTGAGCTAAGAAAATCAATAGCTCAATTGATTTCATACAAAAGAGGTGTCGTCTGTTACCCTGAACAAATCATTGTCGGATCAGGTACAGCGAACTTATTGAGCAGCTTATTCAAAGCATTTTCAAATAATCAAAAAATTGCTATCGAAAATCCTGGGTATTCACGAATGAGAAAGCTATTTATCGGCATGGGACAGGATGTCGTTAATATTCCACTCGACAACAAAGGGTTATCTGTTGAACATGTGAAACAGGCAAAGCCTGATTTTGTCGTGACAACACCTTCACATCAATTTCCAACAGGCACGATTATGCCAATTTCAAGAAGAATTGAATTACTCAACTGGGTAACTGAACATAATAAATATATTATAGAAGACGATTATGACAGTGAATATAAATATGGTACAGACAATATTCCTTCATTATATAGTTTAGATAAGAATGAACGTGTCATATATTTGGGTACATTCGCGAAGACATTAATGCCAAGTTTGAGAATAAGCTATATGGTCTTACCATATCCACTCTTATATAAATTCGATGCGATAACAGATACATCCATTACAGATTTAAGCTTAATAAATGCTTACGCGCTACATTTGTTTATTAAATCTGGAAACTATGAGAAGTATATTCGTAAGATGCATCATACTTATACTGAAAAGAGAGAGCTTTTTCTAAAAGTATTAAAAAAAGCATTTAAAGAAGACGTCTCAATTTACGACATGGAGGCAGGACTTCATTTTCTAATTAATATTAAGACAGATTTAAGGTATCAAGATATTGAACAGAAGGCGCATGACCACGATATAGAATTATATACGATTAGACGTTTCATGGCTGATGAACCTGAAAATACACCCTTTAAGACACTCATTATTGGGTTTGCGAAAATAAATCGAGAAGATATCGAACCTGCTATTTTAAAATTAAAAGACATTATTTATGAAAGTCATTGATAAACAAGACATAAAAAATACTTTCATAACCAACGCTTCTAAACAAGGTTGGTTATGAAAGTATGATTGTATTCTATTATATATACTATTTCTTATAATTGATTTGATAACTTGTGACACTATTAAATGTGTCGCCATTTCTTAAAATTGATGGTGCTGTTTCATTTAATAAATTAATATCATTAGGTAATGATTGCGTTTCTAATGTAAAGCCACTATGTACATTAATAGAGTCTTGATGATCATTCCAATCTACTTCGTTCAATGTAAAGATGACCACTTCATTCTGATCAGTCATCATTTCAAGTTCCAATTCATCATTTGACACTTTGAAAGTGCCATCTTCTAATGTCACTGGATGATCAATACCATTAAATTGATTGATTTGTTGTAATCCACTTTCAAATATATCTTTAAAAGTTATACTATCTTTCCCAATTTCTACATTAATATTGTCTGTATCTAGAGATTCTACAATTTGATTATCCTTAAGCGGATAGAATTGAACGTTATGATGAAGTTGATGATTTTCAATAGATGCATTTGTATCATTCAAATTAAAATATACATGATTCATCGGATTCAATAAAGTATCTTCAGTACTCGTTGCTTCATATATAATTGTCCATTTCAAATTTGTTAAATCATATTGATGTGTTACGGTCATGTTAATATCACCTGGGAAATGATCAACTGAATGTTTCAATTCTACATGATATACAATGCGGACAATATCATCTTCATTAACAATGTCATAATCACACACTTGAGTATATAAACCATTAGAACCACCATGTAAATTATGAACACCATCATTTTGTTCAAGCTGATAGGACTCACCATTTAATACAAACTGACCATCTTCAATTCTGCCACCATATCTTGCAACGGTCGCACCAAAGAAATAAGGATTTTGCTCATAATATTCTATTAAATCATCGCTTTCAGTCGGACCAAGGATAACGGATCTACCATCAATTTTCCAATCGACAATCCGCAAACCAAAATTCGTAAATTGAATCTTTGAACGCTCATCATAGAGTGTAATCAAATCTATATTCTTCTCTTTATCTAAAGTCTCAATCTCAAATGACATTAGCCTCATCCTATTCTATAAAGTCTTCATGCAGTTAATTAAAGTTTAGCATATTGTTCCAATCAATTCTCATTTACTTGATCAAACGAATCAGCGTAAAAGTCATTTTTCATATTATTCGTTGGTAAAATTCTTAATTTAGCTTTCCCTACAATTTGTTCGTCGGTAATGAGTCCAACATCTTGGCGACTATCATTACTATTCAAACGATTATCACCGAGGACTAAATATTTACCTTCTGGAATTACTTTTTCACCATCAGAATTTTTTGTATCTGAAACATCAAAGTTTTCCGTTAAATACTCCGTGAATTTATGTTTCTTATTAAAATCTAAATAAGGTTCTGCAACTTTTTCGTGATTGATATATAATTGATCATTCTTATAACTGACAGTGTCACCAGGTACACCTATTAATCTCTTAATATAATCCTTTTCTTCATTCGCATGAAAAATAATCACATCACCTCTATCAATCGTACCAAGCGTTTTCGAAATTTTACTAACAATCAAATTGTCTTTATCATTAAACGTAGGATACATAGACTGTCCATGCACCTCATATCTACTAAATAAAAAAGTCGTAATAAGCCACGCCACAACAATAGCAACAACGATAGACGCAACCCATTCCATTAAATTCTTAACCACTATAACCCTCCTCAAACTCATATTAATCTTCAAAACTTAAATTGATTGGTTCATCTAATAAATTTCTCTCCATGGACATATTTGTAGAAGGTATATTTAGATCTACATTTGTAAATTTAATATTATCAATCCAAACTTTTCCAGAGCCATTTAATAAAATGCCCATAGAAATCACTTCACTTTGTTCGGGGATATCTAATACTACAGAGTAAATATTCCAACTATTTGTACCTTTAATTTGTCTATTCGACATATTATCGAATTGCAAAATATTTTCATATTTATCATCTACTCTCATCCACAAGCCAGTAGATTCAATAACTTTATCTGTTTTAATAAATGCTGATAATTTCATTCGTTTATTAAGATACTTCTTAGCATTGAACTGTTGCATCATAGTAGCAAAGCCATTATTTTTCTTATTATTTCTTGATTCTAACCTTGCTGAAACTTTCCCTTGATAAACAACTTCATCATCAATACTCATTACATAATCATCTGGATTACTACCACTTAGAAACCAACCATTAATATCATTTTTCATATTATATTTTCCTCCTTTTATTTTTACATCTTTCATTATTTTTCTGTATTGTCCAGGAGGTAATCCATAATATTTTTTAAATGCTCTAGTAAAAGCTTCTTGAGATTCAAATCGATAATACATAGCTATATCTATAATTTTATACTTTGAATTTAATAACATTTGAGCTGACTGAGTAATTCTTCTTTTCCTAATATAATTTGTAAATGAAACTCCAGTATATGCTAAGAATATTCTATGGAAATGATATTTTGAAAAGCCAGCAATATTCGTTATATCTTTAGTAGTTATATCTTCTTGTAAATTGTCTTCTATCCAGAATATAGTTTTTTGAATAATATCATCATATTTCAATATGAATCACCGCCTAAATATATGATAACAATTTAAATATATAAAAATTTGATTCATATTGCTAATATACTAAACGAATGATAATGTAATATATAATATTATATTCTATAAATATACTGAAAAGAGGCATTCTCATGAAAGTATCTTGGATATTGTGGTGGATATTAACAATCATTGAAGTCGGTGCATTTTTAACGTTCTCAATCTTTTTATGGTTTAGAGAAGTCGATGCCACTGGAGCTGTGCAAACAACAGAATTAAAATGGTTCTCTATAGGTATCATGGCAACACTTTTTATAATTCCATTCTTAACACAACTCGTATGGTTAATCGTCAATATCATCACTTCTAAAAAGTTAAAAGCTCAAAATATGTAAATATAAAATAACGATACACTCCGACACTTTTCACTTAAATAAGAGATAAAGTTATAGAGTGTATCGTTTATTTTTTAAAAGAGCCACCTCAATTTATGACCCTTTTTACTACTTTATATGCAGCAATTATAAAGAGAAATATTGAAACTCCCCATAATACAGCAGATAAGTTGGTTAAACTTCCTTCTAAATTAGTTGCGATAACTGGAAGTATACCTGCTATTAATATTAATAAAATAATTTGTTTCATAAAGATTCACCCTTTAGTACACTATTCTTTATTTTGGCCATCCTAAATAAATAGCAAAGATAATAAGAACCGCACCAACAACTATAGATCCTTTATAAATATTATGTTCTTTTCTACGTTTTATACCAACTACTACAATAACTAAACCTAATATAAATGAAAGTAACATTATATAAAAACCCATGTGACATACCTCTTTCGTTGATAATATTATTTTAAAGACTCAAAAACTTATGATATTCATAATATATTTCTTTACAATATAAATATAACATTTTATATATATTTATGGTAATCATATATATTAAAGAGATGAAAATGACTTCTGTTTTACCAGTAATTATATGAGATGGTATAATATGAAATGAATAATTTCACATAAATTATAGATAAAATATCAATGGAGGGTTAAACATGAAAGTAAAAGAATTACTTCAGAAAAGTTTCAACGATTTACTTGAGTTAGAATTAACAGGTTATAATATCGCAGTTGTACTCCTTGCGGTTGTTATCTTAAGCGTCCTAATCACACCTTTATTTGGAATTCCTGTCGGACTTTTAGGTGGCGCGTATTACTTGAAAAACTATAAATAATATTTAAAGCCCGTTTTGTTGAAAACGGGCTTTATTAATCAATTCCTTATATACTTGCTTGAATTAAACCTAGTCCAATTACAACAACAAGATAAATCACAGTCCATATTACTGCTGTCTTTCCTTTAAATCTACTTGTTGCATATAATACAACTCCAAATAAATATGCTGCTAATAATGTTGATAAATCAAATACACCAAGATAGTCATTACTTTGACTAAATACTGCCAAACTTGTAATAGAATGTTTAACTGGATCTAAACCTACAATTGCTATAATAGCTATAACGATGAGATTGAAGATTGTTGTAATTAATTTTACAAATGTTGCAGCTGCAAATAAACTTGAAGCTTTCACATCAGATTTCATAATTTTTGAGATAATAAGAAAAATTAGAAATGAAAAAGCAACGCCTATAATTGGTGCTAAAATACCACCTATGTATGCAAATACTGTAGTAAATGTAGACATTTGATCAATTTCTGTTTCACTTAATCCAGCTTCTTTTAAATCAGCAGTAAGATCATTTGTTATTGAAGTAATCCATATTGAAGCAACTGATAAAATAATGACCAAAATCATATTTAACAACCATTTAGGTCGTTCTCTATAGTTGTTTAAAGTTGGTGCAAATAATAAATTTGAATGTTTCATCACTATACTCCTTTGCTTTTTGTATAATTTAAGGTTAACATTCATAAATCATTAATAAAATAGTTAATTATATAATTAATATTCTTAAATTTTATAACCTTTATTTAATTTTTGCATAGAATATGATATTCATGTACTTCTTAAAGAACTATGGAAATTAAAGATTCATATAATCACTCAACATAAATAGACAAAATATACCAAATTATGCTATTATGTAAATGAAAAAGGCAACGTGCTGTAACACGTTGCCTGTGAGCCCGTTAAAAAGACGGTGGATTTTTGATTAGGTTAAAAATAACCATCTAAACCTCCAAAGTAAACCACTCCCGTCAAGGTGGACAACTTAAAAACAAAAACTTTAATTAAGATACGTTCCGATATTCATTTGGTGTTAATCCATCAAATTTTGGAACGTATCTTTTATTCATATAAAAATCTATATATTTGCTGATTCCTGTTTCAAGATCTTCATATGTACTGAATTGATTTCTATAGTAATATTCTGATTTCAACGTGCCCCAAAAAGCTTCTATCGGTTGGTTATCTAAACAACTTCCTGCATTTGACATGCTAATTTTCACATTATTTGTATCTAAATATTTCTTGTAATGCTTAGAAGTATATTGAAAACCTCGATCACTATGTATAACTGTATTAGATACATCGTTATTTTGTAAGGCTAATCTTAATGTGTCCATAACGAGTTTTAAATCATTACGTTTACTTACTTTATAAGCCACTATACTTAAATCGTACCGATCAATTATAGCGCTAATATACGCTTTTTGACCTTTTCCATAATTTAAATAACTAATATCAGTAAACCATTTTTGATTAGGCTTTTTAGCTTCAAAGTTTCTATTTAATATATTTTCAGCTGTAAAATGTGGTTTGACTCTAATCCAATTAGGACGCTTTTTCCTGATTTGTGCTTGTAAACCAAGAATTCTCATAATCCTTCTAATACATTTTATATTAATATTTAGATTACATTCTCTTCTTAAAGCATAGTGTATTCTTACCACACCGAAGGTTTCTTTTGATTCCTCAAATATACGTTTAATTTCTTTCGCAATTAACTTAGAACGTTTTTCATTATTAGAAACTTCTTTATTACACCACTTATAATAGCCACTACGGCTCACTTCTAGACGCTTAACATTTTGATACTATAATTTCGTTCTCTATTGAGCTCAAATATCATTTGATATAAATGTTCTTTATGACCTAGTGAAAATGATTGTTTCGATACTTGAACTCTTGCCACTTTTTTACGATCGCTTTATCCATTTCTAAGTATTCTATTCTTGTTTTTAACTTTTTGTTTTCTAATTTTATTAGTTCTATTTCTGATAATTCTTGCTGCTTGTTTTTCCCACGTTTATCTTTTAATCCATCTATACCATTCTCTTTATACTTCCTAACCCAGTTATATATTTGTTGGTAAGAAACACCATATTCCTCGGAAGCTTCTTGATAGTTATAATTTTTAGCTATAGTATTTTCAGTGATTTCAATACGTTCAGATAAAGTTGTTTTTCTCGATTTGCTCATAGTGGAAAAGCCTTTCCCTGTGTGCTTGTTAGATTTTCCTTTATTATAATTCTTTACCCAAAACTTTAAAACTGCTATAGAACTAATGTCATACTTTTTCACAACTTTATATGGTGGAATATTTTTCTCTAAAATATCTTCTATTGCCATTGCTTTTAGTTCAGAAGTATATTTAGTTCTTTTACCAAGCGGTTTTAGTCCTTCTTCACCATATGCTTTATATCTTCTTACCCATTCTTGTAATGTAGCACTAGAAACCCCATGGGTTTTTGCTGCACTGTATCTTGTTAGATTACCACCAATTATATCTTCTACTAATTTAATACGTTCTTCTAAAGGCATTTTATTTATAGTCATAAAAATACACTCCTCTAATATAGTCCACTTTTTATATTTAAAGTGTCTGCTTTTAGGGGAGTGTATCAAAGTTAGCGATGGTTATTTTTTTGTGCTTTTTTATGGATATTTTTAATTTTATGCTCTAAAACTCATGTTTGATTCCACTATTGTTTGTGAATTACATAAAAACTCATGAATAATTAATTACAAATTTAATATTCTTAAATCTCATAAGTATTATTTTTTATTGTTCCTAACTGTGATAACATTTCCCATGTGAGAATAAAAATATATAGGAGTGGAATAAGTTGAAGCGTAAATTATTTTGGATAATAGGGATTATCGTTATCATTTTGTTAGTTGTTGTTGCCCTTATTGTAAAACAAACGACAAATGACACAGACGATAAAAAAGACGGTTATGATACATATAAAGTTAAAAATGAATCTCCTTTAAGTATTTCTGGTAAGGCTGCACCTACAAAAATTAAAACTTATAACAATAATGATCAGTTAGGTGAATTTGTGAGTACAGTTGTTGAAGATGGTCAATCTGTTAAACAAGGTGATCAATTGATTAACTATAATGTGAATGATCAAAAACGCCAAGATTTACAAGATAAAGTAAATGCTGCACAAAACAAAGTGGATCAAGACTACCAAAATATTAATCAGCAACCGAACAATAATGATTTACAAAACACTTTATCTAAAGATTTAAATACATTAAATGATGCTAATAAACAATTATCGCAGTACGATCGTCAAGTGAACGAAAGTATGTATGCATCTTTTGATGGTAAAGTTGAAATGGAGAATGATACTGACGCTAACAGTGGTGAAGCGATATTAAAATTAGTTGCGAAAGAACCTCAAATCAAAACTTCTGTTTCAGAATTTGATATTAATAAAATTAAGGTTGGCGATGCAGTTAATGTAACTGTGAACAGTACTGGTGAAGAAGGTAAAGGGAAAGTGACAAAGATTTCTGAATTACCTACAAGTTATGATGATAGTAACCAAAGTGAATCGATGAATACTGCTGATCCAGAAAGTGAAACAACGCAGACATCTAATCCTGTTTCTAATAATCCAAGTGTTGGAAAAGGTAATTCTAAATACCAAGTAACGATTGGTAAATTAGACATTTCTGTTCGTAGTGGTTTCTCAACTGAAGGCGAGATTCCTTTAGATACGATTAAATTACCTAAGTCTGTATTAACAAAAGGTAACCATGTATTTGTTGTCGATAAAAATCATAAAGTTCATAAACGACATATTAATATTAAACGACAAAATGGTGAAATATATGTTGAGAAAGGACTTAAATCTGGAGATAAACTGATCATTTCACCTAAGAAAACATTAAATAATGGTGAAAAGGTTGAGATAGCATCATGATTAATTTAGTTAATGTGAATCGACACTTTAAAAACGGAGAAGAAACAAATCATATATTGAAAAATATTAATATATCTATTGATACAGGTGAATTTATCGCGATTATGGGCCCTTCAGGTTCTGGGAAAAGTACATTGATTAATATTTTAGGATTTATAGATAGAGGATACACAGGTGAATATCTGTTTGATAATGAGAATTATCAACAAGTTTCAGATAATAAACTTGCCTTTATTAGAAATAAAACAGTCGGTTTTGTCTTTCAAAATTTTAAATTGATACAAAATAATACGATTATGGAGAATGTTAGTATCCCCCTATTATATTCAGGTATGTCTTCAAAAGAACGTAAACAACGTGTTGAATCTGTCTTAAAAGACGTTGGAATAGCAGATAAAAAACATCTTGTACCGAATAAGTTATCGGGTGGTCAACAACAACGTGTTGCCATCGCGCGCTCGATTGTCAATAAACCTAAATTCATTATTGCTGATGAACCAACAGGTGCACTTGATTCTCAAACTTCTAAAGATATTATGGATTTATTTGTGCGACTTAATCGCGAACAAAATACAACCATGATTATCGTTACACATGATCGTAAAGTAGCTGAACAAGCTGATCGCGTGATACACATATTAGATGGCCGTGTTCAGCGAGAAGAGGTGATAGAATGAAGAACTTACCGAATATCATATCAGTCTCTCTCAAATCTATCATGAAGAATAAACGCCGTAACATCTTTACGATGATTGGTATTATTATCGGTATAGCTGCCGTCATTACTATTATGTCTTTAGGTAATGGATTTAAAAAGACGGCATCTGATGAATTTGCAGATACGGGTGCGAGTAAAGGACAAGCTATGATTAGCTTCATGCCTGAAAATATGGAAGGCTCTAAAGAAAATCCATTCGACAAACAAGATATTGATCTCGTCAAACAAATAGACGGTGTCACAGACGCTAAAATTATAGAAGATGACAGTCAAAGTTATGGGGCAAAAATGACCAATTCACAAAAGCAATCTGACATCAATATCTTTAAGAAAGACCATGTCGACAATGCATCTGAAGGTAAAGGATTCACGCAATCAGATAATGAATTGAAAGAAAAAGTCGTCACAATCGATCAAACGATCGCTAAAAAAGCGTTCAAAGGTGACGCGATTGGTAAGACGTTATTTATAGATGACCAAGGATTTAAAATTGTAGGAATCGTCAATAATCCTATGTATGAAAATACAGTGAATATGCCTAGCGAAACATTCAATCGATATATGGACGACTTAAGTCAGGAACTTCCACAGCTTGAATTAAAAGTAGATAACGATGATAACAAAAAAGAAATTGCTAATAAGGCAGCTAAGCTCTTAAATAAAAGAGGTTCAGGTATGAGCGAAGGTAGTTATCAGTATTCAGATATGGAAGAAATCATGAAAAGTATCACGCAAGTATTCGATGCGATTACGTACTTTGTTGCAGCAGTAGCAGGTATTTCATTATTCATTGCGGGTATAGGTGTGATGAACGTTATGTATATTTCAGTCGCTGAACGTACAGAAGAAATTGCGATAAGACGTGCTTTTGGAGCTAAAGGTCGAGACATTGAAATACAATTCTTAATAGAAAGTATCGTGCTATGTCTGATCGGTGGCATTATCGGATTAATCATAGGTATCTTGATTTCTAAACTTGTAGAAGCCGTTACGCCTGATATGGTTCAAAGTGTTGTGAGTCTAGGTTCTATTTTACTTGCTGTCGGCGTTTCAACATTAATTGGTATTGTATTTGGTTGGATACCGGCAAGGTCAGCATCTAAGAAAGAACTAATAGATATAATTAAATAGTTTAAATATAATTTAACCGCCACCTGAGTTGTCGTCCAACTCAGGTGGCGGTATTATTAGTTATACTTCAGTTAATGCATTATTAAAGTCTGCTATCATTTTGTGCCATGCTTCGTCAATACGTTCATCTAAACCAAATAGCCCGCTTCTTCCCAATATATAAATATCTGGATTGGCTTTTTGAATTTTACTAAATGTCTTCTTATTTGAAGAACCATCCATTTCAATTAAATATTTGTATTGATGTTCATCTCTTAACTTTCTTAATTCTACTATTTTATCTAATGTTTCATCGATAAATTTTTCTCCAGCAAACCCTGGATCAACGGTCATAATTGTAATCTTATCTAAATATTGAATATATGGTTTAATCACTTCAATGGGTGTTTCTGGATTTAATACGATTCCTACTTTTTTACCATGATCATGAATTTTATGAATCAATCGGTAAGCAACACCATTGACGACTTCTGCATGTATGCATATATAATCTGTATCTACTTTTAATAATTCATCCACCCAAAACGAAGGTTCTGTGACCATTAAATGCGCAGAAATAGGTACGTCAGAAATTTTCTTCACTTGTTCAATAAACCAAGGTGACAGTGTAATATTCGGGACATAGTGACCGTCCATAATATCTATATGATAAGATTCTACGTGCTGATTCAAAAATGTAATCTGCTCGCTAAATTTATCTAAGTCCATCGTCATTAATGATGGTGAAAACTTTACATTCTCCATGTGTTAAACCTCCATTAGTATACTTTAATATCGCCTAATTCTATATCATCTTCTTCGATTTCATCGACCATTTCTTCTGATTCATTTACAGGTTTCTTAAGTAGCACAAGTACTAGAGCTGTAACAATAACATTTGCAACGATAGCGATGACAAAACCTAATGGCTGAGACATTGTTGGAATTGCTAACATGCCACCAAACGGTACTTTCGAGTCAGCGTTCATCACCATTGAAATCGCGCCACCTACTGCTCCACCGATTCCTGTAGCAATAACACATCTAATAATGTCGTTTAAGACAATCGGTAAGACACCTTCTACAATTTCAATAATCCCCATTGGGAATGCTGTTTTTAATGTTTCTACTTCTACTTTTTTATAAATATTTTTACGCATTAATCTTCCAATCCAATATGCAAATGCGAATCCAATTGGCGTAGCTGTGTTAACGACAATCAATGCTGTTATAGGTTCATGAATACCTTGTGCTTGTAGTGTTAATACAAATGCAAATACTGTCTTATTAATTGGACCACCATAATCGACACTTGCTAATACTCCGATGATAATGCCATAAATTAATTTAGAAGTACCACTTAGAGATTGTAAATACTCCGTCAAAATATGCGTGAATTGTGTAATTGGTGCTCCGATTACATAGACCATAATGAGTCCACCTACAAGCGAAGCAATAAATGGAATTACAAGCATCGGCATTAAGCCTTTAGCCCAATTTGGCATTTTGATATATTTAATAATTAATACAACAAGATAACCTGCCAAGAAGCCACCTATTAATCCTCCGATAAAACCTGATCCAACTGCATTAGCTGTTAAACCAATAACAAGGCCAGGTGCTATACCCGGTTTATCAGCAATTGAATAAGCGATACCTGTTGCAATAACGACTGGTAACATGCCCAGTCCAGCACCACCTAATGTTGCTAGTACATCCCAGAATGAATAGCCAGTCTTCGTTAAATCTGTTGATGAATCTCCACCTAACGCCATCCCAATTGCAATCATGAATCCCGCTCCACATACAACTGGAATTAAATAAGATATTGCCGTAAGTAAATGACCTTTTATATTCAACTGATTAAAAAATGTTTTCACGTTATCTCCCCCTTTGTTAGTTAGATAATATTGCTACAACTTCTGTTTTATTTTTAGAATTTAATAATTGTTCAATCACTTCATCATTACTCAACTTTCTTGCGATTAATGATAAGAGTTTCAAATGTTCTTTAGAATTGTCGCTATCTTCACCAACTGCAAGTAAAATAACGACTTTCGCACCTGTATCATCTAAAGATGGCCACTCTACTTCATCTTTTAAGACGGCAATTGCAATACCAACTTTGTTAACGCTACTACTTTTCCCGTGTGGAATCGCCACAAAGTTACCTATACCTGTTACGCCTTCAGACTCTCTTTTATAAACCGCTTCTAAAAATGCTTCTGAATTGTCTATATATTGTTCTTTATCAAATAAATGAACGAGTGTTTCTAAAGTTTCTTCTCTATTATTTGTCTCAAGTTCTGTTAAGATTGTGTTCTCATCTAATACATCTATTAAATTCATATGGCATCTCCTTTATTGTTGTGAAATTTGTTCGATTTTTTCTATTAATTTATTTGGAGATTTTATTGCGACATCTGTCGGTATTTCGATGACTTTTTTACCTTCAAATCTTTCTTTAGCGCTTACCTTTACATCTACAGCAAGTAACACGATATCAGCTTGTTTAATATCTTCTGGTGACAATTCATTCTCAACACCTATTGTCCCTTGTGTTTCAATTTTGATATTATGACCTTTCTTTTCAGCTGCGATATATGTGTGTGTGCAATACCTACTGTACAAGCACAAATACTCACGATATTCATATTTCATTCCTCCAATTATAATAATGACTCTACAAAGTCTTCGTCTGCTAAATTCCTCATAAATGCTTGAACGTCTTGCAATACTGCTTGATCTTCTTGTGGTTTAAGATTTAACAAAATAATCAATTTCAATGACTGGTCATGCCAGTTCATAAGATTTGTCTCATTTTTTATTAAAAATATTTTAGTCTTTAAAATGTTCTCACTTTGAATATGTGGTAAAATCACTTCTGGAAAAATTTCAATATTCCCATGTTGTTCTCGCTCGTGTACTTCTTCAATAAAAACACTTTCAGACTGAATGTACTGATCTTTCTTTAACTGACTACCTATTTCTTCAATGACATCTTGATACATTGTGTTAGTTGTTTTAATTTCATAAAATAACGATTCATTCATTGTTATCACCTAACATTTCTATCATCTTTCGCAATTTAATTTGATCATTCTTATTAAACATTGCGCTGATGACTACGATTGGAATTTGCTTTACTTCAGGTATATGAACAGTTGAAATAATCAAATCGATTTTATGCAAGTCATCTTCTTGTAAATCAAAAGAAGATTTAACATCTACAATCTCAATTTCAGGTACATTTCTGTCTATTTTTGTTTTCAATAATTCAGAAGTACCTATGCCTGTAGTACAAGTAATCAGTGTTTGTATTTTCTTAGGATTTCTCTCAAGTTCTTTTGCAAAATACAATGTTAAAAAGCCTATTTCATCATCATTCATTTTTTTAATATGATATGTTTCAGAAATTTGATCTGAAATTTGTCGTATAACTGTAAAAACATGTGGATATTCAATTTTAATTTGTTCTATTAAAGCATTTCTGACATTTAACCCATGTTCAATTCGATTAAGCATTGGTTTAATATGTTTAAGAAGTTGCTGCTCTAAATCAATATTTTTAAATGAATGATTTAATTCCTGACTCGCACCATCTATCAATGCATTTGTTATATCGATGACTTCTTGTGAATATTGCATATCTTCTTGATTATGTTGAACATTTTGCGTTTCAAATCTGGAAGAAATAAGATATTCAAACAAATAAATCCGTTCATTTTCAGGTAATTGAGTATGAAGATAATGTTCAACATTGCCAATTACCATGTCATTCATTCTATAAAATGATTGATACTCATTTTTCAACTTTATCAATTCAGGTGTCTTTCTATCTTTGTCTTGTTTGATCACACCTCTTTTTCTAAAGCGCATGATTAAAATATATAAATGAGAGAAAATGTTCACATTATAAGGATAAGGAATAATCATATCTTTATAACTCTCAATCTTATTTATTTGTTCTTGCACAAAATGTGCATCTTTATCTTCATTTTGATCGATAACATTATATGCAGAAAAATTAGACAGTTGCCCATCTCCAATGAGTTCTAACAATGCATTTCGAATATCACTTTCATCACCATTTATAGATAAATGACGATTCTTTCTTTCTAAATTTAAATTAAAACGTTTTAACATTTCTTCAATTTTTTTCTCATCTGTGTTCAAAACACTCTCAGAAATATAATAACGTTCGATAATATTAAAGATAGATATCGATTTAGGGGAGATTAACAATAAATCTTTTGTCATCATATTTCGTCTTTCAATAGGAGAAAACAAATCATTTTGATGAAGTTGCCCCGTTTCATGCTGTTCAATATATTCTTTATCATCAATACGATAGCCCTTACCTTTTTCAGATATAATAAGAGGCTCTTTATAATAATCATTTATACGTTTAACAAGTCGATAAATCGTTTTAGTAGAAACATCTAGATGTTTCGCCAATCGATTCGAATCGACAAACGAATGCGCATTTAATAAGTAATGAATTAACTTCTCTTGATTATCACCTTCCATGACTTTTACAACCTCCCTGTAGCTTTATCATAAAACAAATATATGTAAGCGTTTTACTTTTGTTTGTCCATTACAATAGACATTAAAATATCATTCATTATAAACTATCGCGTTACTAAAGTAATGAATTAACCTCTTTTACAATTCTGCATTTGTAAAAAGACTGCATATAAATTAAAATTGCGCACAAAAAAACTCACTTTAGCAAAATTACTAAAATGAGTTTGAATTTAAAGTTCTATAAGTGTTTTGTTCGTTTGAAACTTCCCTTGCTCAAAAAATACTGGGACATCTTCGAATTTAATATGCTTAGTAAAATAGCTTTCTTTTATTTTACCTTGTCGAATTTGCTCAATTACGAAATCGAAATCATTTAATGTCGCATTTCTACTTCCCATAAGTGTTATTTCTTTAGCATGAAAATCTGGGTCTACAAATTCAATAGTGTCTTTAACTAAACCGACGTAGACTATTTTACCGCCATGATTAACATAATTGAATGCTTGTTCCATAGACTTCTTATTCCCAGTTGCATCAAACACAATTGTTGGATATTCATTATCATTTACTGAAAGTATGTCGTCAATAATGGAAGGACTAACCACTATTGTTTCATCACACTCAGACCATTCTTTACAAAATTCTAATCTTTCAGCACTAAGATCAACGACAATAACCTTTGCACCTTTTAATTTAGAGAAACGAGCAACACCTAAACCGATTGGACCAGCTCCAACAACCAATACTGTTTCACCTGATTGGACATCTGCTCTATTGACACCATGTGCACCAATACTTAAAGGTTCAATCATAGCAGACATATGAATCGGTAAATCGTTAACTTTAATCACATTTTGAGCTGGAACTGATAAATATTCTGTCATACCCCCATCTCTATGTACACCAATTACTTCTATGTTCTGGCAACAATTCGTCTTATTATTACGACAAGCTAAACATTTTCCACAATGGACATAAGGTATGATTGTAACTTTATCGTCTATCGAAATATCTTCAACATTTTTTCCAATCTCTTTAACGATCCCTGACAATTCATGTCCTAATATTCTAGGATATTCAAAAAATGGCTGATTGCCACCATAGGCATGAATATCTGTTCCACATATTCCAATATGTTTTACATTAATTAATATATGGTCATCTTCTATGAAGCTTTGTTCTTTAGTTTCTTGAATAATCATTTTCCCAGGTTCTTCACAAACAATTGATTTCATATTATACACTTTCTTTCATTTTTATTTTGAATTAAAGTTCAATAGTTCCAAATGTTTACCAATATGATTTTTAAGCAATTCAGCATATTCATCTTCATATTTTTCTAAAACGGCATATATATCATCTTTAAAAATATAGTGACCATTATCATTTTTAACAGTCAGAAGTAACCCATATGAGACATGTAGGAGTTGTCTCGCATTATCATCTTCTAAATAAGATTTATATTGCGTTTCAGTTAATTGCTCAATTGGTTTTATATTCTCAATATTAGGCGTGATGTGATAATATTTTTGCGTTTCCGCAAAATGATCCAAAGCATATTGATGTATATTCCTATATAGATTCGGTTCATGTATGGCTATTAAGCGCACAGCTTCTAACCAGTTAGTACCTGCTGTTTTTATATGGAAACGTTTATGCGTCTTTTCACTTATTAAAGGAAATACAGAAAATTTATCACTACCTGAGTGAATACTTAATTTATATTTAAAATAATCTGCAATATTAGCATGTACTTCAAGTTCTTGTTCAAACTGAGCAATATCACCAATATAATCTATACCTTTTTGAAATTCTCCACAAAATCTTGGTGCTAAACTTGTCACTTGCACGTCTTGATCATATAATTCCTTTGATACGAAAAAGTGATCAAAAGGTGTTGTAATCGTCATTGTTTCATCAATAGAAATTTCAAAATCAATATCTCTATCTAAAGGTTCGATGTAAGTTTTGTATATATAAACCATGTATTCAATTGCTTTATGATAAACGACGACAACTTTCATAAGTTCGTGTTTATCAAACACTAAATCATTATGCTCGATTTGATAAGACTTACCTAGGTACTTATCTTCATAGTATTGCTTTATCTCTTGATTAAACGGTTGATAGGCATCTTCTACTTCATCATGATTGTCTAAATCAACATCATTTCTAATGTAATCAGAACAATCTAAAGTCAACATCGAAATACCAAGCTCTAATTCATGTTTAATATCACTTTCTTCTTTAAGATGATCACCATCAGCACCATAACCATCTGTATAACCTTCTTGTATAACACTGTATGCTGCTGAATCGATAACATCTTCCATTTTTCTATTTGTTAAATCTAATTCCCTAATACTTTGCTGTGCAAAAACTGGTCTCATTTTAGAAGTTCGTACAGCTTCAACATGTCCAGGTGTCGCAAGACCTAATCTATCGCCTAAACCTATCGTTGTTTCATTCTGACCAAATGCTCTCGGTTTTGTAAAATCAAAATATTCGTTTAACACTAATCTATTTTCATGAGTTAATGGGCACAATTTTGCATCATTACCATATTCTTCACCATTAAGGTCTTGAAATAAATGATCATTACCAACTGCTAATAAATACTTTTCATTTTCAGCTTTAATAATGATAATACTTGTATCTTTTTCTTTGAATAGAGATTTTTCATACACTTTTATGATTTCTGATTCAGGTAATTCATCTTTTTTCACAGAAGAAATAATCTGTTGTAATCCTTCCATTATTTCACCCATCCTTTACTCGATTTTATACACCTTCAGGTTTTGCAATTGGTTTAACAAAGAATATAACGGCTATAGAAGCTATCACTGCTAATCCACCTGCAAGTAAAAAGGCAGCTGTATATGTTCCAGTTGTTTGAATAATATAACCTGTAATAGTTGGACCAACAATACCAGCAGTATTTGCTAATAAATGCATAAAGCCACCAACAGATCCAACATTATTACTATCTACAACATCTTGTACAATTGCCCAATATATTGCGCCTGTTAAATACAAGAATAAAACAGATAAGGCAACTAACGTTACAGCGCCAGCTGTTGTTGTGACTATTCCTGAAATACCGATACACACAGCTGAAAGGAATAAACAAATAACCAGAACAACTTTTCTAGAGAAAAGCACACCTTTTTGAACAGTATGTTTATAAACAAAGTCTGAAACGATACCACTCATTGCTAGACCTAAAAATCCTAAAACCCATGGTATAACAGTAATTAAACTCATGTTTTCAATACTTAAGTTACGAGCATCAACTAAATAACTTGGGAACCATGTTAAGAAGAAGAATAAAATATAGTTATAAGCAAAGAAAGCGAATGCCGTAAAGAGCACAGTAGGATTCTTTAAATAATATCCCAATTTAAATGTAGTAACTGGTGCTATATCTGCTTTTTCATCAATTTTAGTTTCTTCAATATAATCTGGTTTTTCTTTCGCAAAGAACCACCAAGATATAGCCCAAATTATACCAATGACCATAATAGCTATGAAAGATACTCTCCAACCTAAATGTAAAGCGATATACCCTACTATTGGACCTGAAATAGCACCGCCAAGAGGAGTACCACTATTTGCTAGTCCTACAGCTGTTGCACGTTTTGAAGGTGGATACCAGTTATTAACCATCTTATTAATGGTTGCGCTTAATGGACCTTCACCCATACCGAACAATATTCGGACAATAAACAAACTTACAAATCCGACTACTAAAACGATCGCACCACTAAATAGTGACCAAACAATCATTGCAACAAACAATGTGATTTTTGCACCAAATTTATCAGAAGCTACACCGCCAACAAAGTTGAATATTGCATAACCAATTGAAAAACTACTAAAAATAATACCCATTTGACCTGGTGTTAATTTTAAATCCTCTTGTATAAACGGTGCTGCTACTGAAAGTGCAGAACGATCTAAATAATTAATAACACCCGCTAAAAATAGAAATATTAAAATAATCTTGCCATTCCTACCTATTTTTCCCATGCTCGAATCCCCTTTGTATGTTTATTAAACGCCTGAGTATGCCATAAACCCGCCATCGACTGGTACAGTAATGCCATTTACAAATGATGAATAATCTTTATCTAATAACCATAAAATCGTACCGATAAGTGCTTCTGGTTTCCCAAATTCTCCAAGAGGTGTTTGACTTAATATTTTTTCTGAACGTGCCGTCAGACTTCCGTCTTCGTTTAATAATAAGTCTCTATTTTGTTCTGTTAAGAAAAATCCTGGCGCAATCGCATTAACTCTAATATCTTCCTCTGCAAAATAAACAGCCAACCACTGCGTAAAGTTATTAATAGCAGCTTTTGCAGCACTATATGCTGGCACTTTAGTCATTGGTGCGTAACTGCTCATAGAAGAGAAATTAATAATACTTGCATGCTCTGACTTCAGTAATTCTTTACCGAATACTTTGGCAGCAACAAATGAACCAATAAAGTTATTATTAAATACATGTTCAAATCCACTTTGTTCTAAATCAAAAAAGTTCTTTTTATCTTCAGCATTATATGACTCTGAATCTGTAATAGCGTCAGGATTATTACCACCTGCACCATTAATTAAATAGTCAATTTTTCCAAATGCTTCTAAAATTTCGTCTTTAGCTTTCGTTAGCGATTCTTCATTCGTAACATCAACTGAATAGTTACGAGCAATACCACCTTCAGCTTCTATTTCTTGAACAACTTCTACACCTTTATCATAAGTACGATTTAAAATGGCGATTTGCATGCCTTGTTTGCCTAATTCTTTCGCAATTGTTCTACAAAGCACTCCGCTTCCACCTGTAATTACAACAACTTTATCTTTTAAACTTTCATGTTTACTAAACATTTTTACCAGACTCCTTTTCAAGTTGATATGCATCCCATAATCCATTTAAGTACATAATGCCTAATGCTCTATCATATAATCCGTATCCTGGACGACATTCTTCATTCCATAAATGTCTACCGTGATCTGGTCGAATGTATCCTTTATAATCTGCATCTGATAAATGTTTCATAATTTGTGCAATATCAATATTACCGTCTTCTGTAAAATGAGAAGTCTCTACAAAACTGCCATTTTCGGAGATACGAACATTTCTAATATGCATAAATGGTGCATGCTCATGGTATTTCAAAGCAATTTCTGCCATATCATTATCTTTACTAGCACCCATAGAGCCCGTACATAACGTAATCGCATTATTTGGACTATTATTGATTTCAAACATTCTCTCGTAACTATCTGCACCAGTTATAATTCTTGGTAAGTTGAAAATAGAATATGGTGGATCATCTGGGTGAATTGCCATTTTAATGCCACAACGTTCTGCAGTTGGAATGATTGCGTTTATAAAGTATGCAAAGTTTTCCCATAATTTTTCTTCATCTATGTCTTTATAAGCTTCAAATAGTTCTGAAATTTGATCTAATTTTTCTGGTTCCCAACCTGGCATTGTTAGATTTTTACTCGCACTTGAAACAGTTTCTATTAATTCTTTCGGATCTAAATTTTTAACTTTTTCATAATCAAAGTATAGTGCTGTAGAACCATCTTCTAATGGATGGAACATATCTGTTCTAGTCCAATCAAATATTGGCATGAAGTTATAACAAATAACTTCCACACCATATTCAGCTAAATTCTCAATTGTTTGTTTATAATTTTCGATTAATTCATCACGTTCACTATTACCTAATTTAATAGATTCATGAACATTCACACTTTCAACAACTTTTGCATTAAATCCATGTGATTCAATATATTCAACTTCTTCTTTAATTTCTTCTTTTTCCCAAACAGCACCAACTGGCTTTTCATGAAGTGCCCATACAATCCCAGTTGTATTAGGTATTTGTTTAATATCTTCTAATGTAATTGTGTCATTGTTTCTTCCGTACCAACGAAATGTCATTTCCATTTTATCCATCTCCTAATTGAAATTAATAATAGCCTTCTTAACTTGTTCTGGATGTTCATCTATATATTGAAACGCTTCTTTTGCTTCATTTAAATCAAATTGATGTGTTACTAAATCAAAATCATCAAATTTACCTTTTTCAATATTCTCTATTACTTCTGCAAACTTATAAGTTTGTAATCTTGAACCAACAATAGTCAGTTCATTTTTTGTAATTGGCATTTGTGAAATGTTAGCTGGTCTTTCATCAAATCCTAATACGACCACTCTCCCTGCTGCAGACGTTACTTGAACACTTGTTTCAAATGTTTGAGGCATACAAACTGCATCTATCGATACATTGACGCCTTCGCCATTCGTAATGGATCTGACTTCTTCAAGTAAATCTTTCTCAGCCACATTAATGGAAATATCTGCACCTTGTTGTTTTGCATAATCCAATCTTGATTGATCTAAATCTGAAATGATTACTTTTACATCTTTCAATTTAGCGTATCGTAATATGCATAATCCAATAGGGCCAGCCCCTTGTATAAGTAGAGTATCTCCATCTTGAAGATCGCCTCTACTAGTTGCTTGAGCACCAATTGTAAGTGGTTCAATCAGAACGCTCTTTTCAAATGGAATATCTTTATTTACTTTATGAAGTTGCTTCTCATTAATAGCGAAGTACTCTCTCATACCACCATCTTCATGCACACCGAAAACGACTAACTTCTCACATACATTTGGTCTACCTTGCTTACATGCATAACATTCTCCACAAGGTCTAATAGGTTCAACGACCACGTGATCGCCTACTTGTAATTCAGACTCTCCATAAACCTCATCTACAATGCCTACTACTTCATGTCCAACCACTCTAGGAATAGTTGCTAATGGGTTAGTTCCATGTAAAATATGTCTATCTGAACCACATATGCCCACTTTTTTAGTTTTTATTAAAATATTTTGTTCTTCGTTTATCTTAGGTTTATCTAATGTTTCTACAACAAGTTCATTTTTTCCGATTACTCTAGCTGCTTTCATGTATACACACTCTTTTCTATCTATTTATAAGTTCTTTACCACTCAAGAAACTTTCTACTTGTTCTAAATATGGCAATCCTTCGTTATCGCCTATTACTTCTGTAACCATTCCACCAACTGCATTTGCGAATCTTACGCGTTCTTTTGCTGTATATTCTTTACTTAAAGCGAACAAGTATCCGCTTGAAAAGCCATCTCCAGCGCCTACTGTATCGATTGGACTTACTGGAAAGACTTCTGTTTCAAATTGTTCTTCATTGCTTACAAATTGTGTTGGTAAATGTCCACCTTTGACAATGATTTCTTGTAAGCCTTGTTCTTTTAATAAATCTTCAATATTTTCAAATGGTGTCGCTATTTTAAGAATTTCTAGTTCTTCATCGCTTGTTAACAGAATATCTGTATAAGGCAATAACGCGCCTAGACTTTCACTTGCTGTTTCTTTAGACCAAGTTTTTAGTCTAATATTTGGATCTAAAGTTACAGTTGTATTTGCTTTTTGTGCTTTTTTTATCATTGATTGAATCAGTTCGATTTTATGGTGCAATAATGCGACAAACACACCACTGACGTGGAAATAATCAATATCATCAAAGTTAATATGTGCGACATCTTCTTCTGTTAAGTCTTTAATGGGTGCATTGTCTCGATAATAAAATGAAGCACCGCTTCCATCTGCATTGATTTGTTTAAAATAAACGGACGTGTTTTTTCCTGATACTTGTTCGATATGCTCTGTATCAATACCTTCTCCACGTAAATTATTGATAATATGTTGACCAAATTCATCTTTACCAACTTTTGAATAAAAAGTTGTTTCTAACCCTAATCTACTCGCACCAATTGCTACATTTAATTCCGCGCCTCCAATTGTTCTTTGGAATGTATGATTAAATTTCAAAGGTCCTTTATTACTAGGATTCATGGCTATCATGGAATCACCTATTGTGAAAAGCCTCATTTCTACCACTCACTTTCATCGATTTCTAACAGCTTCTACATACTTTTGAGCTTTTTCTGAAATAACTTCATAATTATTTCCTGTAAATTCTTTCGTTAAGTCGCCACCAATACCTACAGCAAATGAACCTTTTTCAATCCAATCAGATACGTTATCTAAATTCACGCCTCCGGAAGGCATCAGTTCTACGTTAGGTACTGGACCTTTAATATCTTTAATAAATCCGGCACCTAATTGTCCTCCTGGGAACAGTTTAATTAAATCAGAGCCATAGCGTAACGCTTCTATAATTTCTGTTGCACTACTACAACCTGGTAAGTATGGAATAGAATATACATTACATAATTTAGATATATTGGTGTCTAAATGCGGACTTACAATATATTGCGCCCCTTTATTAATCGCAATTTGTGCAGTAGCAGCATCTAACACTGTACCTGCACCAAGAACGATATCATCACCATATTGTTTATGTACTTGATTAATCACTTCTTCAGCATTCGGTACAGTAAACGTAATTTCTATATTTTTAAATCCACCTTTAATGATTTCATCCACAATTTTCTTTGTTTCATCCTCGTCATTCCCTCTAACAACTGCAACGAGGTAATTTTCATGTAACTGGTTTAAAATTTTATACTTTTTCAAAATAGCCCTCCGTTCCACATTATGATACAATGTATTGTATAGTAATATTTAGTATTATTATAACGTTTGTGAAAACGTTGTCAATTATTTATTTTCATCTATGTTACTTAATTCATAGAATAATTTATGCTATATTTTTATCAAAGAGGTGATGATTATGGCTTCTAACGTTCAATCCATTGACCGCGCATTAAGCATTTTAGAAATCATATCTGAAAAAGAACAAATATCATTAAAAGACTTAGTAGATGAAACTCAATTATCTAAAGCAACTGTACATAGACTTGTTAATTCATTGATTAGCAATGGCTACGTTCAACAAAACGCATTGACCAATCAATATGAAATAACTTTTAAAATGTTCCAACTTGGGAATAAACGTGTACAAAATATTGATTTTTTAAATGTAGCTAAAAGTATGATTAGTCAGCTGATGACAACAGTTGGGGAAACATGTCATTTAGTAGTGGAAGACAATAACGAAGTGGTATATATTGATAAATTTATACCAAGTAATAACAATCGATCGATGGCATCAAAAATTGGGAAACGAGCACCAATGTATTGCACAGCAGTAGGTAAATCTATCCTTTCGACGTATGAGAATGAAAGAATCCAAGAAATATGGAATCAATCGAACATTGTTAAACTAACCGAAAATACAATCACAGACTATGATCAATTCATCGATGAAATAGCAGTCATCCGGGAACAAGGTTATTCCGTTGATAACGAAGAAAACGAAAAAGGCATATATTGCGTAAGTACATACTTCGTAAACTATCGAAACGAAGTCCAAGGCGCTATCAGCCTTTCATTCCCTACAACAGAATTAGATAAGAAAGAGTTCTTTGTAGATGAATTAAAAACATGTGCTAACAAAATTTCTAGATTACTTGGGTATCATTAAGAGAATAAGTAATTTTAAAGAGTGGGTGGCGCACGATATCTCTCAGCCTTCGTGCATTATGATGAATGATTTATAAGGGGGCTTTTACATGTATGTACCAAAATATTATCAAATGAAGGATTATGGAAAAATCAAAGATTTTATGATGCATAATAATTTTGTAACCATCATTACTTATGACGAATTAAAACCTCTTGCTACACATTTACCGGTTAATATTGAAGAAAAAGATAATACCTTATATGTGTCAGGCCATTTTGCAAATGCTAATAAACAATGGCAAACAATCGAATCAAACGAACATATCCTTATCATATTCCATGGTCCTCATGCTTATATTTCTTCTACATGGTATGAAAAAGAAGATGTTCCAACTTGGGATTACCAAAGTATACATGCGTATGGTAAAGGGCATTTGTTAAGTGAGTCAGAGTTAGTAGATGATTTGACGATCCTTTTAAATAAATATGAAAGTCATCGACAAAATGGTGCAACTTGGAACAATTTATCAGATCAAACGAAAAAACAAGTTAAAGGTATTGTAGGTTTTAAAATGGAAATTGAAGAAATTGATGCTGCTTATAAACTAAGCCAGAATCGTAGTGACATTGATAAAAAGAATATTGTTTCGGAACTTAATAAAAGTGAAAATCCTGTAGATACAGTATTGGCCAAAGAAATTGAAGATAATAAATAAATGTTGTTACATAAGGGAGCGGGACAGAAATCTAATTTGTATAAAAAGATTTCGTAGTCCCGCCCCGGCAAGGATGACTAGAGTTGAAAAAAGCTTGTTAAAAGCGCATTTTCAATTCAGTCAGCTACTGCCAAGATGTTTAAAGAGACTGAGACATTATATTATGTCCCAGTCTCTTTATGTATTTATCTAAACTCATAGTTCTTAATTTCATTTACGATCGTATTATATTTATTTGTCTTGTATCTTGATTTGTTAGACACTATAAAGAAATTACGATTTAAATCTAGGTCGTTTGTGACGATATAATCTTCATCAAATGATTTTATAGAGAAATTGGATAATATCGTAAAGCCCATGTTTTGTTTAACGAGTTCTAAAATTAATTGGTTATCATTAATGACGACTTTACGAGATGTTAAATTCAATTGCTGTAATAGCATATCTTGATAATATCTTATACCCGATCCTGTTTCTCTAACGTAACATCTTAATTGATTTAAATTTTGGTTTGTTTGTTTATTTTTCACGAGTAATAGTTTATCTCTCGTTAGGACTTCACTATTGATTTTGTCGTCCAGTACTGGCTTTTCGATAATGCCTAGATCAAGTGAGTAATCTTTCAACTTATTTAATATATCAGCTGAGTTATAGACATATATATGAATATTTAATTTTGGATATTTTGTTTGTAGATAGATTGTTAAGTCTAGTAACATCGATTGACCGAAAGTGTGACTCGTTCCTATGACAAACTTCCCTTTCACATCTTCTTTATGCTGATTAATTTTTGTTTGCAATTGCTCATCTAATATTGCTAATTGGCATGCATAGTTATATAACTCTCTTCCCTCTTCTGTCAAAATAATATGCTTTCTTGTATTTTCAAAAATCTTAATTTGATATTTTTCTTCAAGTGTTTTGATATCTCTACTTATTGATGGCTGTGATTTATATAACTTTTCGGCAGCATTCGTAAAGCCCTCTTCTTCTACAATAACTTTTAAGATTTGTAATTTATCTTCCATTACAACCACCTCATATCATTTTTGTTATATTATATATTTAAAAATAGCATTTCACAAATATTCATCTTGCACTTAAACTTACGTTGAGGTGAACATTATGGGGGAGAAATTTAATAAACGTTTTTTACTCGGTATTGGATTTACGTTTTTAGTTGCTATTGTCAGTATACTTTTATCGTATTTACCGGTATTTAACAAAGTTGGTGCACTCGCAATTGCGATTATTACAGCTATTTTATATAGACATTTCAGGGGATATCCTACGCAAATCGAATCGGGGATTGCATTTTCATCAAAAAAATTATTAAGATTTGCGATTATTCTATACGGGCTTAAATTAAATTTGTGGACGATTATTCACCAAGGTAGCACATTATTATTACTAGATGTTGGTGTCGTCGCTTTTGCGATATTGTTTATTTTGTTTTTAAATAAAATCATTAAAGGAGATAACAATTTAGTCTTGTTATTAGGTGTTGGAACTGGTGTTTGTGGTGCAGCTGCAATTGCCGCAATATCACCTATTCTTAAATCTAAAGACAGTGATGTTGGGATTAGTGTAGGTTTAGTGGCCATAATGGGTACAATATTCTCTTTAACTTACACGCTATTATTCGCTATTTTTCCAATGAATGCTGAATTTTATGGTATTTGGTCAGGTTCAAGCTTACATGAAATTGCACACGTTATTTTAGCAGCAGATGCCGGAGGACAGTCATCATTAGGCATTGGCTTATTAACAAAGTTAGGTAGAGTATTTCTATTAATACCATTAAGTATTATTTTCTTAATTATCGTTAATAGAAAGAGATCACATAAAGTGTCACAAAAAATAGACTTTCCGTACTTTTTAATTGGATTTTTAATTATGAGCGCTGTGAATACGTTCATTCCTATTCCTGAATCAATAGTAAATGTAATCAGTACATTTACAACACTCATCTTAATTATGGCAATGGTCGGTATCGGTTTAAATGTATCTTTCAGTGACTTAAAAACGAAAGCATTCAAACCAATGATAGCAATGCTTATAACGTCAATCGTGTTATCAGTAATCACATTTATTGTCGTTGGATTTTTATAATAGAAATATCAGGGTATAACATAGTGATGATTCAATTTTGAGAAAGATTGTGATTAAATGCTGTTATACCTTAAATTATATTTAATACTCATAATTTCCATGTTCAATTATTTATTGATACCAACTGATGTCCCTGCAACCTATAAAGATACATTTACTAAAGCAACACATCATGATTATCAAGAAGCTTTTAAATTAGGTTCACAAATTCCAAATGAGCAACTTAAAATCAAACCATTTCATTCAAACGACAAAACTATCAGTCAAGCTGTTGGTAAAGTTACATCTGATGAAACAGGCAAGTCAGGAAATGGCGCAACAGGGTTTGTCGTCGATGATCATACAGTTATCACAGCTTCACATGTCGCAAGTGATGATGACGGAAATAAGGAAAAGAAACAATTTTATTTCTTTCCAGCTAAATCTAATCAATATACACCGATGAAATTCAAGATTAAGCAATTTTATAAATCAAACGAAAGAGATGTCGCAGTACTCATTACTGAAAAATCATTAACACCTAAAATTAAACCTTTAACTATAGCATCCGAACGTGAAATTCAAAAATTGAAACCTAAATCAGCATTATTTATGGCAGGTTATCCAAATGAAGAACCATATGACGGTCAATATATGTATCAATCAAAAGGATTCTATCTTAAACCAACTCAAGACTATATCGAATATATCGGACACATGCATCGAACTATAGGATTTTCAGGATCTCCAGTATTTAATCAAGACAACCATGTCATAGGTATACATGCACATGGCATTCGTCCAACTGAAAAAGTCAAAAACCCATCAACTAGAGACATATACACAGGCGGACCACTCATTACTAGTAAGACAAAAGCATTTATAGAAGAACATAAAAAATAAAGCTGGGATACAAAATCCTAGCTTTAAAGTATCTATTTATATAGATATTTAAGACATACAAACGTCTGGGACAGAAATGTTCTAGACTTTTTTCATTTTTAGAAATAAGAAGCTGAATATTGCAAGTGGAGCGTGACTAGCAATGTTGAGAGGCTGAATATTGCAAGCGGGGCTCGACAAGCAATGTTGAGAACCTCGTATTTATCAAGACTGGTGAAACAAGCAACATAGAACCTCTGTATGTTGCAAGACAGCCTAAACAAGCAACATAGAACCTCACGTTTAGATTGATTTTTCAATTAAAAAAAGACTGGGACACAAAGTAATGTCTCAGTCTCTTTTAATATTTCTATGTAGTATTAATTTTTATATCTGCGCTACAACGCCGATTATTTATTAACATTATTATACCAATTTATGTCAAATTAGACAATATTTATTTAACTATTAAATTCGTACTATTTAATATAATCGTCTGTCAGAAAAAGCTCTTTCTCGATTTTTATCTATTAACCATTGATATTTGATCATTTAAGTTCATATAAGAATATCAACAACACTATTGGTGATATTCCATTACTATATTTCACAAGCTATGTATCAGGTGCAGGTATTTCACTTATTAAACATTGGATACAAGACGAAAATAGAATCGATAAATCTCATTTAATCAAACATTTCACAACAATCGTCAATAATGGTCCCGTCCCATTAATGGAAAAAGAACAGTTCCCAAAATAATTTTAGGAACTCTTCTAAGTTTTTTATGATTGATTTGAAAACAATTGATCATCTTTAGGTTGGTTTTCTAAGTAGATAATTTTGCCGTTTGCATCTAATCTTGCGATATCTTTGCCTTCTTGTGTATAAACACCTGTTTCATATCGATTACCACAAATTGCCCAATCTGTTTCGTAACTACCGTCTTCGTTTTGCGTCCAACCGTTGTGCATATGTTTTAAATCTTTATTTGTTGTATAAACACTTTTAACAAACTGCTTCCAAGCTTCTTTACCTTTAAAAGTCTTCTTATTTAGTACAAATTCTATATCATCATGAAATAGTTCATTTAATTTATGAAAACTTTCTTCACTGTATCTTGCTTCATCAAATAAGATAAAGTATTCATCTAATATGTTCATTATATTCACCTTCTTTTCTTCAAGTGATTATACCGTTCACTTTACAAAAGAGAAATCATAATGCTCATTAATTTATAAACCAGCTTGTTTGCACATTTGGTCCTAGTACATTTGCATCGACATTTTGATCAAGTTCTGATGAATAGTAACTATCTGTGTATTGCCATAATACATGTTCTCTTTCAGGTTGTGTTTCTTGATATGAGGCTAACCAATAACCATCATAAGAGCCGACAGCATTTGCTGTATGATTAACCATAAAGTCTTCATAAGAATATAGTAATACTTTCTTATCGCCTGAATACTTCCTCATTTCATTTAACCAAGCGAGTGTACTTGCATTCGTATCTCCTGAAGCAACTGATTCTTCCTCATAATCATTGATATAGAAACTTGCATTAGGTGCTCTATTATATAGCGATTTCGCTTCTGTTCTTGCTTCACTTGCATTTTCATACATACTATATGTATATACACCATACTTCATATTATTGGCAGAAAGTAATTTTGAATTTGTATCAAATGTTGCATCTTTATAGTCTGAACCATACTGTGCTCTTAAAATAATAAAGTCATAATTGGCTTTAAGCTTTTTAACTTGAGCTGCAGTTAATTCACCTTGCCATTCTGATAAATCAAGTATCGAATCATCTTTAGCTACTGTCGAAGATTCCTCTATTTCTTGTTTATTTCTAAAAGTATTTTGATTTTCATTTTCTATGTATTTCTTATAACCATGACCCATCGTACCTTCTTCTTGGGCCGCTTCTACTTCTTCAGATGATACATTGATGATTAACATTATCGTCACAACTGTTATCATCATTTTTAGAAATCTTCTAGACATTTAAATACTCCTTTGACTTTGATGTATATTTTATTAAACTTTATCTATTACAGGTTTTCCATTCTCATCTAACAATGGTGTTAAACCACTACCTGTACCTACCCAAGCATTGATATAGTTGACGCCTGTTTCACGATCAACAAGAATCGAAATGCGACCTAATCCTTTAACATTATCTACCTATTTAACATAAAATCGATTATTATCTTTTGAATCATTATCTTTATTACCAAACATATTTTTTCCTCCTGTTCTCATATAATGGTATAATATTTGCCATTATAATTAAATGATAGGAGCTAAATTTCATGAAAATCATCACAACTTTTGATGAATTAAATAAACAGATTGATGCACATACATTCACACTAATCTATGTATCTAGCGAGAATTGTTCGGTATGTAAAGCAGATCATCCAATCGTACAAAAAATGGTGGAAGACTATGACATTCCAGCATACGAAATTGTTGCTAATCAAATGCCAGAAGCAGTCGGACAATTAAATTTATTCACTTCACCTGTCGTATTACTTTATTACAACCAAAAAGAAGTTCACCGACAAGCCCGTATAATAGACTTTGATGAACTTCAATATCGTATAGAACAATTTAACAATCTATAGCATTATTCAACAATCGTATAGAAATCAATTCTCGTTACAGTACCTGTTTCATCAGAAGTGAAGGCAATTTTATAACCATTTAAACTCCAAGAATATTGACCTTCAACACTTCTCGGACTACCTGATTTACTGAAATCTGTACCGTAAGAATCAACAACATCATCTATCGATAAATTAAATTGATTTGCATTTGTCGGTTGTGCATTAGCATCTAAACCGTAGTTACTATATACATTTAAATTTTGATCATATAAATTTATATTTTTAGCTTCATCTTGATGTTCTTTAGCATAATCTTCATGTGCAGGTGTTTCATATCCATTTAACGTGAAATTACCTGATTCAAATCCTTTTTTGAATGTATCCGTTATGAAAAATCCAGGATCATAACTCACATATCCATTGTAATAAGAAGTATAAGGTTGAGAAGCTTGGCTATCCATATTACTGTTGCTCGCCGCATCAACGGAATGACCGTTACCCGCCGCGCCTACCGTAAATACTGTCGCTACTGCTAAACCGGTTGAAACAAAAACTTTTGAAAATTTGTTCATTCGATTACTCTCCCTTTATATAGATTATGTATCATAAGATGATACACCTTCATCCTACACTTTTAAATTTCAATTACAAGGAATATTAAATAAAACATTTATTTATTTTTATTACTTTTGTTTAATAATAATCATTTTAATAAATTTAAAAACCCCAACCCGATATTTTCGAGTTGGGGTTTAATATATACTTTATTCTAATACTTCTATTTCTTTATTGATAATCCCTCAAATTACGCCGTCATGCTTTTTGATAAATGCGTAAAGATATGCCAAGATAAAGCATAATATTGCGGTAAAGGTGAACGAAATAATATAGAATACTGAATTAATGTCAAAGAGTATACCTGCAACTAAAATTCCAAAAGGCATCATTACTTGTGACATTGTTTGTGACAATGCTAAATATTTACCTTTTATTTGTTCTGGTACATTTTTTTGTACATAAATGTTTATCGGTACATTACTCAGTACGACGCCGCTTCCGATAATAAATATACTTATAAAATATATTACAAGTATCGATAAATTATATAAATCTGTTATAAACGGAATACATAATATGAGTATTCCCACAGCTAAAGTAATCATGGCAACTTGCATATTTGCTACAAGTGTTCCTTTATTCTTCAACTTAGGATAAATCAAACCAAACAATATACCTGCTAGCGGAAATCCTGTTTCAATGATTCCTAACTGTTTAGAATTCATATTAAATATAGTGACAAAACTTCCTGGAATACCTACCGTAACGAAACCAAACATAAAGTTAATGATAGATCCTGATAATAGTATTAAAAATATATCTTTATTTGATTTCAAAAATTTAAATACAACTTTATAACTGTTAAAGAATGTATCCTTAACTTCTTCATAGACTTTACTTGCTAGAACTTTATTAAACGCAATATTAAGCACTATTATTAATGAAATGAGCTCAGTTACAAACATAATAATCATAAAAGTCTTAATATCGAAATAAGCGTATACTATTCCACCTAAAATTGGAGCACCTATTTGTAATACATTCTGAATGACATTTCTATATGAAACTGTTTGATCTATAAAACGTTCACTAACTAAACTTAACAAACCACTGTTAAAAGTGAGTGATACAGCCATATCTGTAACTGTTAAAATGACTACAATTATGTATATGTATAGAAGTTGGTTTAAACTATTTGGTATTAAGTAAATACTTATAATTGATAAAATCGATATGCACTGCATAGTTATAATAAATGATTTTTTATTAATCTTATCTATATAATATCCGATAGTAGTGCTACCCAAAATAAATATGAGCGAATATATAATCATAATATTAGAAAATGCTTGTACACTTCCTGTTATCTTTAAAACATGAAAAGAAAGCGCAAATGTAAATAATTTACTGCCAATAATACTAAAAAAGGTAAATAAAATAATAAATATATAGTTTTTCTTCATATTGCATACCACCATATCATGACTTACTTTAATTATATACAAATTATTCTATATGGGGAATAAGTAAATATGCACCCTCTAAAACATTCCCGATTTTTAAAAATAGCACTTGTTATTCTTAAATTATTTTGTATAATTGAGAAATGTTATCAATTAAAAATAGGAGGCAATCATGAAAAAGTATATAACCGTCATCGTTTGTGTTCTTTTATTATTATCTGCATGTAGTAATAGTAAAGGTGAAGTCAGTCATAAAGATACTGTCACAATTAAGAATACTTTTGAATATAAAGAAAAGAATAAAGATCATAATAGAGGTAAGAAAAAAACTGAAACTTTAACAATACCTAAGAATCCTAAAAAAGTTATTGTCATGGATTATGGGGCTGTAGATATTATGAAAGATTTGAAATTACAAAAACATATAACAGCTATTCCTAAAGGTCCAAATGGTGATTTCTTACCAAGTTATTTATCAGAGTTTAAAGATGATAAATATACCAATTTAGGAAATCCCGGCAGACCGAATTTTGAAAAAATCGCTGAAGAAGATCCGGATTTAATTTTAATATCATTTAGGCAAGCTTATACTAAAAACTTAAAAGAATTTAAAAAGGCCGCACCTAACGCAAAAGTACTTTACGTGAGTCCTGATGATGATCGTTACATAGAATCTATTAAGGAAAATGCACAAAATATTGGAAAAATATTCGATAAAGAAAATGAAACTCAATCACTCATAAAGAAACTTGATCAAAAAGTTAAATCTGTAAAAAATAAAGTGAATGACGATACCGTTATGTTTGCGAATATTGACCAAAAAGGCATTAAGACATACGGTAAAACTGGTAGATATGGTGGCTTTTTAAGTGGTGATTTAGGTATCAAACATATTGATCCAGACATGCCAGCAAACTCAAGCGGACAGTTAGTATCATATGAATATATCGCAGAAAAGAATCCAGACAAAATCTTCTATATAAATAGAACAGATGATGATTCTAAAGGATTACCACAAGAACTTGAAAATCCAGTCATTAAAAATGTTAGTGCCATCAAAAATAAAGATATACTAAAGTTTGATTCCAACACATGGTTCTTCGGTTCTGGTGGCATTAGTTCAACAATTAAACAATTAGATGATATAGAGAAAGCTTATTAATGAGAAAAAGTCTAGGGTATGGCACCCTAGACTTTTTCTATACTTCTAACTGCTATCCAAATTTCACTGTAAGCTGTTTCTTCCTGGGTATTCATTTTTGTAAATGAGAAATTTGGTACATCTTCTAATTCATACCCAGAAGATGGTAGCCATTCTGCATAAATGCTTGCCATAGTATTTTGCATTGTAGATGGGAAATGTCCTTCATTAGGAAATACAGCCCAAGTATGTGCTTCAACTTCAAAAACATCTAATAACTCACGATTTATTTCTACTTTATCAGTAATTACACCAATCATATGAGTTAAGTATCCTTCTTCTTTTTCAAAATATGCATCAGCATCATAAGAAATATTTAATACTTCTTTTGGTTCAATATTATTAAGTGTATGCATATATGATTTTTGTTCGTTTGAAATACTATTTGCAAGCTCTACAATACTTTGATTTACACCTTCAAACTGCATAGGTATCTTTGTTGAAACCCCGACAAATTTGATAGCAGGTTTATTTTCAATTCTATATTCCATATCTATACCTCCTCTTATACTTATCGTAAAAGTAAGTTTAGGAAATGATTTTATACATGCAAGATGCATTGCATTTGATGGCAAAGAACCTGTCCAGTTTTTAAATGCGCGACTAAATCCATCTACTGAATGATAACCATATTTAAAGGCTACTTTAGTAACAGATTCACCATTTTTTAAATCAACATTAGCTAATGACAATTTACGCTTTTTAATATATTCACTCAAAGGCAGACCAGATATTGCCTGAAATATTTTCCGAAAGTGATAATCAGATATACCTACATGTTTAGCAATATTTTCAATAGATAAGTCATTTGTTAAATTATCTTCAATATAATCTAATGCTTTATTTAAATCATCTATCATTCCATTCCCTCCTTACATGGTTAATCATAATTTAATACTATAATATTTACTCGACGTTATATAACCAAATTATATCGGATAGTATTCATTACCTCTAATAATTCATGAATAGCATACATCTTTATTGTAAGCTTCCTCTACAAACCTAGGTAATTAAGGTATATAATGTAATAAATTACACATATTTTTACAAAGGGGATTTTTAATGTATACAGATAAAGAATTAACTTTCCGTACGAATAGGTTGACGATTCGACCTTTAAACTATGATGACCACAAAGATTGGATTGAAGGCTTTGAAAATCGATATCCTTCGCAATATAAACACGACAAAGGGAAAATCAATATGGATGAATGCGACGAAACTTGGTTTAAAGCACTCGTTGATAAACAACAAGCGCTCATTAAACAAGACGATACGTTTATATTTGGAATATTTCTAGAAAATGGCAAACATGTAGGCATGCTGGATATTAAAGTATTAAGCAGGTCTGACTTCCAATGGGGAGAATGTGGCTATTTCTTGCACAACCAATTTTGGAATCAAGGTTATGCATTTGAAGCTATGAAAGAAGTCATCAGCCAATGTTATAAAACATTAAAACTTCATCGCATAGAAGCACATATTAATGTAGATAACGAACCTTCTAAAAAACTCATTAAAAAATTAGGATTTGAATTTGAAGTATTAAGAAAGAACTTTATTTATGAATTTGATGAATGGACAGATAACGAAGTATATTATATTAATTTACATAACGAAAAATTGATAGAATCTTAAAGATTGAGCGACCCGAAAACAAGGTTTTCGGGTCTATATTTTTATTTATCGGCCTGTATTTCTCATTTCTGGACCGGTAATTTATTTTATAGTCAAGTCCATATGTTTGTGTAATATCTTTAGAATGTAATCAACCTTTGGTTTTTAATGAATCGAACAACTATATTTATTTTGAAGTTTAAACAGATATAGTTGTTTGATCACTACTTATTTTTTTAAAAATAAGTAGCTTAATTAAGCGATAAATGGTCTGTTAGACT